>CANNEJ010000098.1 GCA_947503585.1 Anaerolineales bacterium
CTACTACCTTGCAGGGGGCGCCGTCGGAACGCCTGGCGTTGCGGAGGTGAGCTTGGTAACCAAGCGGGTAAACAGGTGTGGCGCAGTGCACCTGCCTGTTGTCACCCAGCGGATGCAGAGCGCAATCAGGCACTGCACCGCGATGAAAGCAGCGGTCGTCTAATTCCGCTGGCGCAGAGACACCAGTGTTAAGACCTGCGATGTGTCGGCAGATATAATGCAGACTGATTGCCGAGAAATATTCTGCGAACGGAGACCAGCGTAACTATGAGTGCATCAGATCTGCCAGCCCGAGACAATGTGCCCGAAAACTACAAATGGAATGCAAGCAGTGTGTTTGCCTCGCGCGCTGCCTGGGAGGCAGAATTTAAACGCGCGATGAGCTCGGTGGCGCGCGTGCGGCGCCATAGCGGACTGATTGGCAAAGGCCGCACGCAATTGCTTGCAGCGATGCGTGACATTGAGGCGCTCACGCGCCGCACGGGGCGGCTTGTAACCTACGCTGTGATGGACCACCGGGCAGGTCATGTCAGCGCAATCCTTTTTGGATCCGCAACTGTTGCGGGTTGGGCGCACGAAGCTGCGCCAGTGGATGAAGGCGGAGCCATTGCTGGCGAAATACGCGCACTACTACGACGATCTGTTTCGCAAACAGAAACACGTGCGTTCAGCCGAGGTGGAGGAAGTGCTGGGCATGCTTGCAGATCCGTTTAGTGGCCCGCACATGCTCAATAACATGCTCACCAGCGCAGACTTTCAATTCCGGCCGGCGCGCAGCACTGCGGGTGTGGAGCTGCCAGTTGCGCAAAGCACGTTTGACGAACTCATGGCAAACCCCGACCGTGAGGTGCGGCGCACCGCTTTTGAAAGCTACACGGGGCAATACCTTGCATTTAAAAATACCTCAGCACAAAATCTGGTGAGCAGCATCAAACAAAACGTGCTGATGATGCGGGCACGACGCCAGCGGACAACGCTTGATATGGCGCTTTTCGAGAGCAACATCCCGGGGCGCGTCTTCACAAACCTGCTCTCAATTTTTCGGAAGAACCTGCCGACGTGGCACAAGTACTGGGCGGTGCGCAAGCGCGCGCTGGCCGTGGACACCCTGCAGCCTTACGACATCTGGGCGCCAATGGCAGCGAGTCGGCCATCGGTTACGTACGAGCAGGCGGTGGATTGGGTGTGCGCTGGTATGGCGCCGCTTGGCGAAGATTATGTGCAAGCCATGCGGCGCGGGTGTTTGGAGCAGCGCTGGGTGGACTCCATGCCCAGCAAAGGCAAAACCGACGGTGCATTTTCGGCCGGCTCGCCTGGCACGCATCCTTTTATTTTGATGAGCTGGGACCACAATATTTTCAGCGTAAGCACATTGGCACACGAGCTTGGCCATTCCATGCATTCCTACATGGCGTGGCAAACCCAGCCGCTGGTTTACTCCAACTACTCGCTGTTTGTTGCGGAGGTTGCTTCAAACTTTAATCAAGCCATGACGCGCGGCCATTTGTTAAAGTCAAACACAGAGAAGGCGTTCCAGATTAATGTGCTTGAAGAGGCGCTCTCCAACTTTCATCGCTACTTTTTCATCATGCCCACACTGGCGCGCTTTGAGCTTGAGGTGCACCAGCGCATCGAGCGCGGCGCCGGCCTCACAGCCTCCGACTTGAATGCATTGATGGCGGACTTGTTCACCGAGGGCTATGGCGAGCAAATGCATGTGGATCGCGAGCAGGTGGGAATCACCTGGGCTACCTTTGGCCACATGTATAGCGACTACTATGTTTACCAGTATGCCACCGGCATCTCCGGTGCCAACGCACTTGCCAAGCGCATTTTGGATGGCGTGCCCGGTGCAGCGGGAGCTTATGTGGATTTTCTAAAAGCGGGCGGATCGCAATATCCGCTTGAGCTGCTTAAGAAGGCCGGTGTCAATCTGGCTACGCCCAAGCCGGTTGAGTCGGCCTTTGGCGTCCTGTCTGAATACGTGGACAAATTGGATGAGCTAACGCGCTGATGATTGCTTTGAGGCGTTCGCTGCAGACTGGGGCACTCTTGAAAGCAGCGGACGCACTTCTTATGGTTGGCTGGGGCAGCATGACAGCTGGGTCTGACCCCGAATGTTCAGCGACGCGTAATGCCTGAACGATCCGCGCCGGTTGATGTGTTGATTGTGGGTGCCGGCCTTGCCGGGCTTTGCGCTGCGCGTGAGTTGCAGCGCGCCGGGCGCAGCGTGTGCGTGCTGGACAAAGGGCGCGGCGTTGGCGGCCGGCTGGCATCGCGCCGCATGGGTGCTGCAGTGCTGGACCATGGCGCCCAGTACTTCACGCTGCGCAGCGTGCAGGCGCGCAATCTGCTGGCCGCATGGTTTGAAGACGGCACGCTGCAAGAGTGGGCGCGCGGTTTTGCGCTGGCGGGCGGTGGCCGGAAGCTGGACGAAGTGCCGCGCTACATTGTTCCGCAGGGGATGAACGGGCTGGCCAAGCTGCTGGCTGAGGGATTGCCGGTAACGACCAGCGCGCGGGTTGCGAGTGTGCGGACCGGTGGTGCAGGTTGGGTGGTGCAAACGGAATCCGGCGAAGAATATGATGCACGCACACTGCTCCTGACTGCGCCGGTGCCGCAGAGTTTGGCGCTGCTTGCCGCCGGCGATGTACAGATAGATGCGGTACAAGCGGCTGCGCTGGCCGGCATTGAATACAAGCGCTGCATTGCGCTGCTGGCCTGCCTGTACGGACCGAGTGCTGTGCCCGCGCCAGGCGCAGTCTGGTTTGATGGCGAGCCGGTTTCATGGCTGGCTGACAACGCGCAAAAGCGATCTCCAAAGGATGCGGATGGGGCGCTCACCATTCACGCGGGCCCGGAGTACAGCCTTGAAAATTGGGATGAGCCGGACGAGATGGTGACGCGCGAGCTGTTTGGCGCAGTCCATCGTTATTTGGGGGCGGCTGTGCGCGAGTCACAACTGCAGCGCTGGCGCTACAGCCAGCCAGTCAATCCGCTCGCTGAGCGTTGCGTCGTGAGCAGTGCCGGTGGCGTGCCCGTAATTTTTGCCGGTGATGCATTTGGCGGGCCGCGGGTTGAGGGTGCCATACTCTCCGGACTTGCGGCTGCGGAAGCAATTGTTGCGCTGGTGCCGCTAGCGTAAAGTGCGCCCGGCCAGCCCGGGTTGGGCTTTTGCCGGCAATGCACCTGAAGCCTGCGGTGGCAGTGCACCGCACCGCACGCTGATTCAATGTGTGTTGAGTAAATGTAAAATAATATTCACCTTGGAACTGCGTTATGCTCATGACTAACCGAGGAAATTGATTCTTGAAAACTGAAAACTTTTGGGCGGAGCAGTTTCCGTACCCAAATAATATTGCCGTATGCGCACAGCTGCCGGAGCGGGTGGATGTTGCGATTGTGGGCGGCGGCTTTACCGGCATGAATGCGGCGCTAGTGCTGGCGCAAGCTGGTGCGCGGGTGGCGGTGCTGGAGCAAAATACATTCGGGTGGGGGGCTAGTTCGCGCAACGGCGGTATGTTGACGCCCGGCCTCAAGGCGCCGTTGAGCTGGATTCGCAAAACGCACGGGCTGGAGCTGGCGCGTCATTTTTGGGGTTGGGCGCTTGAGTCGATCGACCATGTGGAGCGCGTGGTAACTGACAACAACATCGCGTGTGACTGGCGGCGCAGCGGGCATCTGGCGCTGGCAACCAAGCCGGCGCACTTCGAGCGCTTCCGTTCCAATCTCGCAATGCTGGATCGCGACTTTGGCTATCGCAACGGGCGCTTGCTCGCGCCATCTGAATTAGCATCAGAGATTGGCAGCACTGCCTTTCATGGGGCTGTGGTTGATGAGGTTTCCGGCAGCGTGCACCCGGCCAAATATGCGTTTGGGCTGGCAGCTGCGGTGGCGCGCAGCGGCGCGCTTTTGTGCGAAGACACGCGCGTGTTGAACCTGCAGGCGGAGACCGGCGGGCATGCGCTGCGCACCAATCGCGGCACGCTGCACGCCCGCGAAGTGCTGCTGGCCACCAACGGCTACACCACCAACTTGAACTTTCGCGCGCGCTCGGGAATCTTTCCGGTTGGCAGTTACATCATCGTGACCGAGCCGCTGCCGCCTGCGCTGCAAGCGGAGCTCAGCCCGCGCGGCCGCATGATGTACGACAGCGCCAACTTTCTGATCTACTTCCGCCTCACGCCCGATGGGCGCATGTTGTTTGGCGGCCGCAACAATCTTTCAACCACGCTGGACTTGGTTGACAGCAAGCGGCGGCTGCAGGAGCGCATGGTGGCGGTGTACCCGCAGTTGCGCGATACGCCCGTGACGCACTCGTGGACAGGCAAGCTCGGCATCACTTTTGATTTGATGCCGCACATCGGGCGTGTGAATGGTGTGCACTATGCCTACGGTTATTGCGGCCACGGCGTTTCAATTTCCAGCTACCTCGGCCGGGAGGTTGGCGAGCTGCTGGCGGGCAAGCGTGCGGCAAGTGCATTCCTCACCATCCCCCATCCGCGCAATCCGGTGGCATTTTTCGAGCGCTTGTTTTTGCCGTTTGTGGCGCAGTGGTACCGGCTGCAGGATTGGCTGGGCTAAGCTAAGCACAGGCTCTGCCAGCGCGGCCACAGCAGATGCGCGCTTTTGTTGCCATCGAACTGCCGCCGATTGTGCAGACCGGCTTTGGCCGGCGTGGGTGCGCAACTGCGCGCCGCTCTTCCCAATCAACGCGTGCGCTGGGTGGCGCCCAGTCACATTCATCTCACAATAAAATTTCTGGGCGAGATTTCAAGCATGCAGGCCGATGATTTGGCCGGCGATTTGCTGCCCGTGGCGGTTCAACTGCTGCCTATCCGGCTAGCTTTGGGAGCTGCCGGATGCTTCTCGCAACGCGGCATGCCCGGCGCCTTGTGGGTGGGGCTGAGCGGCGAGAAAACGCCCCTCAATGGCCTCCAGCGCGCCGTGGAGGCCGCTGCGCTGGCGCGGGGACACCAGCCAGAAACGCGCGCCTTCCGGCCGCATCTGACGCTTGGGCGCTTTGGGGCGGGCCTGCCGGCAGCGGCGGCCGGGCAAGTGGCGGCTGCCCTGCAAAAAGTTGAGGTGCCGCTAAACGGGCATTGGATCGCCAGTGATTTTTCTTTGATGCGCAGTGAGTTGCTGGCCACCGGCGCAAAATATACGCGCCTGCACAAGTTCGCATTTGGAGGCCACTGATCGACTGGCCGAGCTGTGGCGCATCGGTTGAGCAGTCAGGCGGCGCCGCTGCAGGGTTTCTAATTGCTGGCAGTGCGTCGGTTTAGAGTTTGGCCGGAGCGCTAATCACGGCCGCAAGCTCATCCGGCGTGTTCACATTATTAAAAGACACGCCCGCCGGGTCAAACACTTCAATCTCTGCGCGTTGCACAATGCGTACGGTGCACGCGCCAAAGAAGCTTGTGATCTTCAGGCGCTTGGCTTGCAAGCAGGCCAGCATCGCGCTGGCGCAGCTCTTTGAGTACACCGCATGCAGCGGCTCGGGGAATTCGCCCCACTGCGGAACGATGGCGTCAGCGGCGTGGCGCGCTGCAATCAGATACGCCAGCAGCGCCGGGTTGAGCCGCGGCATGTCGCATGCCACGACAAGTACATGCGGCCAGCGCGCAGCCTGCACCGCTGTGTACAAGCCGCCCAGCGAGCCGTGCTCCGGAAACTCATCGCCAAACATTGGCAATTGCAGGTGGGCGTATTGCGCGGGCGTGTTGGTAACCAGAATTGTTTCGCGGCACAGGCTGGCGACGGCAGCGCGCACGAGTTCAATCATGGGGCGGCCGTGCACCGGCAGCACGCCCTTGTCGGTGCCCATGCGCGTGCTCTTGCCGCCCGCAAGTATTGCGGCCGTCACTTCAGGAGTGGTATGCATCCGGGCTAAATGTTCGCGCCGGGCAGCAGGCTGGCGCTGAAAGATTCAGGCACTGTGATTTGGGAAAGCCACACTTGCGGCGCGGTCAGTACCCGCGGGGATGCATCAACACCGGCTGCGCGTTAACTATGCAGGCGCGGCAGCCAGCGCCTCGGCAATTTGCTTCAGGTGTGCAATCCCATGCATTCCGTATATCTCGAGCGAACGATCCAATGAAGTCTCACCGCGTTCTGGATGAACCGCCACGCGCTCCCACTGTGCCGGTTGCACCGCTGTTAGCAGCGCAACCATGCGTGCATGCAGTCCCTCCAGCAAAATCAGGCTGGGCTCCAGCGGCAGCTGGCTACCATCAGCG
>CANNEJ010000099.1 GCA_947503585.1 Anaerolineales bacterium
TGGGCTGATAGCGGATGACACGCGCAGCCAACTCGCCGGCCAGCGCAGCGGTTGCAACTGCGGCGGTGTCATCGCGGCTGCCATCATCCACTACGAGCAGCTCCCAGCTTGGTTCCGTCCGCTTCAAATACTCCAGCACTGCCTGCAGCGTTGGTGCCAGCCGGCTGGCCTCATTGAAAGCCGGAATTACAACTGACAGTGCCGGCGGAACATTCGCGCCCATTCACTCTGAGCGCATGCGCTCTGCCAGCGCGTTGCATACCACGTGGTTGATGATCAAGTGGCCATCCTCCTGATGCCCCAGCTCCGGGCTGGGCACACGCACCACCAGATCCGCCTGTTGCGCCAGCTTGCCGCCCGGATCACCCGTAAACCCGATAATCTGCGCGCCAAATTCCGTGCGCGCCACGCGCACGGCTTCCACCAGGTTTGGTGAATTGCCGCTGGCAGAGATCACAACAAGCACATCACCCTTGCGCATCAGATTGCGCAAAGGCTCCGCAAACACATCCGCAAAAGCTGCATCGTTGCCCCAGGCGGTAATCAGCGGCATATTGTCTGTAAGCGCAATGCCGCGGAAGCGGCGCTTGCCGGGCGAGATTGTTAGCTTATTAATGTCGTTCATCATGTGCGACGCAGTGGCCGCGCTGCCGCCATTGCCAATGATAAATATCTGGCGGTCAGCCCGCCAGGCAACCAGCAGCGCCTCCACCACCGCCGAAACGTCTTGCCGCGACAATTTGTGAATTGCCGCCTCGAGGCCGGCAAGGTATCCATCAACAAAGTCCATGGTAGCTCCTGAAGTTTGGTTTCAATTCGAGTGCCTGCGGTGCAGTCCGCAATCACGCATCACGCCGGCGCAGCCCTGCGCCTTCGCGGCCAATTTTACGCTTGCGCACCGCCCCGAACTGCGCCCACTTGCTGCATATAGGTGCGCGCCTTCGACGCATAATCCCCAAAATCCGGCTGCTGCTGCGCCCATTCCAGATACGCGCTCACATTGCGCTCAATATTCCCCTGCAGCTCCCACCCCAACGCCCGCAGCGCGCCAACATCCGAGCTGATGTGGCGGGTATCGCCGAAGCGGTACTCACCGGTACTGTGCGGCTCCAGATCCGGGCGGCCGGCCGCTGCTGCCATTACCCGCGCAAACTGGTTCACGGTAACACGCCGGCCTCCGCCCACATTGAAGGCGCAATAATTCGCACGCGCATCCTCCAGCACCAGCAGGTTGGCCCGCGCAACGTCGTCCACGTTCACAAAGTCGCGGATCTGCTCGCCATCTTCATAAGCCGTTGGCTGCTGGCCCGACAGCACCTGCATCGCAAAGATGCGCAGCGCACCGGAGTACGCATTGCGGAAGGACTGGCGCGTGCCCTGCACAATAGAGTAGCGCATGCCAACGGATGCAATGCCGTAGCGCCGGCCAAGCACCAGCGCAATTTGCTCGCCACCATACTTGCTCAGCGCGTAGGAATTATGCGGATTGACACGCGCCTCATCTGTCTCCAAAAGCTGCAAGCTGCCGCCGCACGCCGGGCATAGCGGCTCCCAATGGCGCTGCTGCAATTGCGCTTCAGGGCGCGGCGGCGGAAACTGCACGCCATCTTGCGCGCACAAATACTTGCCCTCGCCGTATGCCGCTTGCGAGGACGCTATTACCGCCTTCTGCACTGGCAGCCGCTGCTCAACAATCACCTCGTACATCAGCGCCGTCGCAAAAGCGTTCACATGAAAAAACTTGGAGAAGTCCGGCAGGTAATCCTGATATGCGGCCAGATGAAATACAGCATCGATGCCGACCAGTGCCCGCTCCCACGCCGCCTTATCGCGCACATCTCCCTGCATAAACTCCGCGGCGCGCGGAAAGTATGCCGGCAGCTGCCCCGCAAGGTGCACCGGCGGGGCGAGGCTGTCCAGCACGCGCACGGTGTAGCCTTGCCGCAACAGCAAGTCAACCGTATGCGAGCCAATGAAGCCCGCCCCACCCGTCACAAGAATTCGCTTAAATTGGCTCATGTTAAAATTCGGCCTAATGGCTGAGACTTTGCGCGCAGCAGTTTTTCTGGATCGCGACGGCGTCATCAATGAGAACCGCGCCCAGTATGTGCGCACTTGGGAGCAACTGCAACTGCTTGCCGGCGCGCTGCCCGCACTGGTGCGGCTGGCCGGCAGCGCGTTCGCCGTGGTGATTGTCACCAACCAGTCCGCCATCGGGCGCGGCTTGCTGGGCAGCGGGATGGCGCAGCATATCAACACGCAACTTGTGGCGCAGCTTGTGCAAGCGGGCGCCCGCATCGATGGCGTTTACGTTTGCCCGCACCGGCCGGACGAGGATTGCGCGTGCCGCAAGCCGCGCCCCGGCATGCTGCTGCAAGCAGCGCGCGAGCTGCAACTTGACCTGGCAAAATCCTGGATGGTGGGCGACGCAGTTACTGATGCGCAAGCCGGGCTGGCGGCCGGCACGCAAGCGCTGCTGGTGCGCACCGGCCGCGGCGCTGAACCCGGCCCAGTGCCCGCCGGCGTTGCCCGGGTTGCGGATCTGGCAGCTGCGGTCGACCACATACTGAGCTCGCTTAGTTAAGCGCTTCCGTGCTGCGCGGCAGTTCATCGCGCTGCAAACCAGTCCCAAAAAAGTTTCAATCCCGTCTCAACTGAAATCTGTGGGTTATACCCAAAGTGCGCTGCCGCCTTGGAAATATCGGCGCCGGTGCGCACAACCTCGCTCGCTGGCGCGGGCGTTGTGCGCACATTCGCCTTGCGCCCGGCCATCCGCTCCAAGTGCCTCACAACGTCGGCACTCAGCACCGGCACGCCGCAACCGAGATTGTAGATCTCATAGCCGCGCGGCGTATCCAGCGCACCCAACACCCCGGCCACAATATCTGACACGTAAGTCCAGTCACGCCACATTTGGCCGCCAGAAAAGAGGGTCACACTGCTGCCGTGCAGCAGGCTCTCTGCCAGCAGGCGCGGCATCATATCCGGCCGGCCACGCGGGCCGTAAACACTGAAGAAGCGCAACACGCTCACGTTCAAGCCGTGGGCCACATGGTAAGAATACGCCAGCATTTCTGCGGCGCGCTTGGTGGCCGGGTATGGTGCCAGCGGCCGGTCAGCCGGCAGGTCTTCGCGAAACGGAAACGCCGTGCCTTGGCCATACACAGATGAGGTCGATGCGAGCACAAGCTGCCGCACGCCAGCCTGCACTGCGGCTGCAAGCACGCGCACCGTGCCATCCACATTGACGGCCACATACTCCAGCGGCTGGTCCACCGAAGCGCGCACACCGGCCAGCGCTGCCAGATGCACAATCCGATCTACGCCCGCCACGACCGACGCCCAGCCGTCCGCATTGCGCACGTCAAATTCATGGAAAGAAAAACGGGACCAGGCTTGCAGCGCAGCGACGTTGGCTCGCTTTTCCGCGGGACTGTAGTACGGGTCCAAATTATCAATGCCCGCCACGGTCTCCCCGCGCGCCAGCAACGCCTCGCATACGTGGCTGCCGATGAAACCGGCGGCGCCGGTCACAAGCACCGTCCCGCTCATCGGGCAATCTCCACGCTATAGAGCAGCGCATAGTCACGAATGGACGTGCCCGCAGCATCAGTGACCTCCATGCGGCTGCCATCCTGTTGTGAATACACAATGCACCACACTTCGTAGTGCCCCGGGGGCAGGTCGTTGGGCAGCACGAATGCCACATTGTGACGCACCACTGCACCGGCCTGCCATTCGGTGCTGGGCCAGAATCCGCCCACGGGCACACTGTCATCCTGAAAGGCAATGCCCCCCTGCGGGTTCATCAAATAAGTGCCGATCGCAAGCGCAGGCGGCACACTCTCGCCCGCCTGCCATTGCGTGGAAACATTCAGGATGGAGCCCGGGGTTACAAGGCCGGCCGGCGGCTTGGCATCATAACCACGCAGCACAAGGCTGTTTCCCATCCGGTATTCAAGCGCAAACTCCGGCGGCGCTGCCCGCGCCGGAGCCTTGCTCGTTGAGAATTCCAGCAGCCGCACCTCATTCGAAAACTCCAGCGCCCGCACCCGGTGCATGTCGGTGTTCATGGCCCACTCCAAGGCCCGCGTAACATTGGGCGTATAAGGCCCGCTCTCCATGAGCAAAAATAGCTGCGCGTGCTGTCGGCCAAAAAAGTCGACAGGCGTCCAGGCATCAATGTTCAAAATATCAAACGGATCAGTGTTCGCGGCCGGTCGCTGTGCGCCAGGTGAAACCAACTCCATGGGGTTAAGCTCGAGCGTGTACCACACAGCCCGTCCCTTGAAATAATTCAACATGAAATCAAAGTAGGTGCGGTTGTTGAGGAAGACGGCGCTGTCAGAGTTTGCGCTTCCGCTCTCAAGTGCCGAGCGCATTGCTTGCAGCAACACGCTATCCCCGCGATAGCGCTGGTCCGGATACAAGCGCCGCAAACTTACAAAGCTGAGCACGAGCAGGGCAACGCCAATGCCCGAGCTCCAACCCGTTAGCTCAACAAAACCGGCAGGCTTGCGCAACGCGCGCCGCAGCAAAGCGCCAAACAGCACGGCAGCAGCTATCAGGAGCGCAGCCAGCTGCCAATCCGCGCCAGAAGCCAACGCGCGCGCCCATGCAAAATCCAGCGGCGCACCTGCCAGCAACATCCGCCAGTTTCCCAGGATTGCCGAGTAGTAAGGCGTCCAGATTGCAACCGTCCAAGGCGCGCCCGGAATGCCCGTGGATTCCAGTACGCGATAGTACTCAAGCAGGTTGATTGCAACTGCGGGCACTTGCACTGCAAGGCCAGTCAGCGCCACAACAATAATTCCAAGGCGCAAAATAAGTGCATCTGGCCGCAGCGCGCGCTCGATGAGTGGAGCTGCGCCCAGCATCAGAAACGGCGTGACAGGCACAAGGTAGCGCGCACCCCAGTTTGTGCCGCCGTACCAGATTTGGCCACGCACAAGCGCATACACCACAGAGAAAGCCAGCAGCAAAAGCAGCGGCCAGCCAACATCAAAGCGACGGGCGCCGGCGTACCACGGGCCGAGCAGCGCCAGCAGCAACACTGGCGAGTACCAAAACACGCCCTTGCCGGGACTCAGCAGCAGCCCCGCCAGGCCCTCAAGCAGCAGCCCGCGGTTGGCAATTGCCTGCCCAATGCGGCCAAAGACATCAAAGCGCGGACCGCCGGCACCCAACACGCGCATGTAGTAGTAAAGCCCGCCAACCGCTGCCACAAACAATACAAGTGCCAACAGGCCGGTGCCCGCAAGTTGCCTGCGGCTGCGCGGCATGAAGCGCCTTCCAAGCACGGGAATCAACATCAATAGCGGCAGGGCTATCAGACCGGCCTCTTTTGCAAGCACGCTTACAGCCGCACCCACAAATGCCAAAGCTAGCCACGGCAGCACCGCTGTGCCCGGCTCCGCCCAGCTCTGCCGCCAGCGTAGCAAGCCATAAGCCGCCACCAGCAAGCCCAGTGCACACAGTGGTTCGCGGTGAAAGGTTTTGGTGTAGGGCCAGGCGATTGTGGTCAAGCCAAAAAGCAGCGCGGTGAACACGGCTGCATGTGCACCGTAACCGAGCCGGCGCACGTAAAGCAGTAATACCACCGCGGTGGCAGCGGTTACCAGCGGGTTGAAAAGCAGCGCTGCGTGGGCGTTGCCAATGCGGTCACTTTTGTCTGCCAGCCAGATCAGCGGCACTGCAAGCACGGGCTGCGCCGGCTCCACATAGGTTTCGCCCGGCCAATCCATATCGGCGGTCATGCTGCGCATCACGCTGCCGCGGCGGCTAAAGCCGACCGCAGTGTCGTACATAAAAAGTTCGTCGCCGGTTTCGAAGCGCAGCGAAGCCGTGAAGAAATAGATGGCGAAGAGCAGCCCGAAGACGGCCAGCCCCGCCAGATAGTCGGCTGCCGTCAGGCGCCGCCCTGTTATCCAGCTATCCAAGCGCCCAGCCCGCCAGCGGCTGCGGCGTGCCACGCACCTTGGTGCACTCCACCCAAATTACATGCAGCGCCTGCGCCACCTGTGCGCTGTCGGCCACATCCGTCACCGAATACCACAGCCCATCCAACTGCGCAGGCGCCACCGCATGTGTGACCACATCTGCGACTCCGGCCGCTTTGAGCAGCGCCAGCGCAGCCGGCGGGTTTGCATGCACCAGCACCCGCGGGCGCTTGGAGCGGCGCAGCTCGCGC
>CANNEJ010000100.1 GCA_947503585.1 Anaerolineales bacterium
AAACGGGCCATGCAGTGCATCAGGTTTGTCGAATACCGCAATAATCTGCAGGCCACCAGTTGTTAGCAGGCACTCCACCGCCACCTCTACGCCCGGCAGATAGTCCTCTACCAGAATTTGACTGCCCGCCGCGCCCAGCACAATGGCACGCACTCGCGCCCACGCAGCCACAAACTCTGCCGCATCATTGGCACGGATGACACCCCGACTCCCGTTCAGTAACGTCGGCTTAAGCACACATGGATAGCTCACGCGCTCCGCAAGCATCGCGGCGTCCGTATGCAGTCCATACGCACTAAAGTTTGGGCCGCGCACGCCCGCAGCCCGCAGGCGCTGGCGCATCACCAGTTTGTCACGCGCAGCCAGCGCAGCCGCCGGCGCATTATGCTCCAGCCCTAAACGCGCGCATGCATCGGCAGCCGTCAGGCTCGCAGCATCATCAAGTGCAAGCACTGCACATAAATCACGCTGCTGCGCCAAGTCCACGATACCAGCAGCTGCTGCAACCGGATCACGCAATTCCAAGGCCAAAACATTTGGCCAGCCACTGCATAGGGCAGCGGGCATGTCCAAGCCCCACAAAATATCTATTCCAAGCTTTTTGGCCGCGATGGAGAACGACTGCGACCGATAGGTGTTGGGGGTTGCCAGGAGCAACACAGCCGGCCGCAGCTGCACGTCAGGCGCGGCCGGCAACGAAGTCATCAATTATCGAGGTTGCATCCGCGGTGCTATAACCGCCACCTAAGGCGACATTCCACAGCGCCTGTGTTGCGGATGGATACATATGCGGCGCACGCGGCAGCAAAGCCAGTAAGCGCTTGCGTGGACCAGCCGCCGCCCGCAACGCCGCCAACCACGGCTCCAACTTGTCTGCCGGCCAATCCGCCGTGTACGCCACAAGCGCAAGCACGCCCTTCAGATTTTCCGCCACCACCTCGGTGGCGGGCAGCACCAACGGCGCCCAGCCGCGTCCGTGAAACTGCTGCTCAAGAAAATAAACCACATCCTGCGCTCCGCCCGGCGCGACACACAGCACTACTGTTTCCACGGCTGCTCGAGGCGTTCCGCCGCCAACTGCAGCGTTGCCATCTTTTTGCAGAAGGAAAAGCGTGCGTAGCGCCGGCCCAGCGCTTTGTTTGCATCAGAAAAGAAAGCGGTCGGCGGCACGGCAGCCACGCCCACGTTGCGCGTGAGAAAGCGGCAGAACTCAACGTCGTCATCAAACCCGCGCGCGGCAATATCCGCCATCAAAAAATAAGTGCCAGCACAATCCAACACGCTTAGGCCCGAACGCTGCAGCACCCCCGCCAGAAAGTCGCGCTTCTCCCTATACTCGCGCGCGAGCGTAGTGAAATAGCCATCCGAGAGCCGCAAACCGGCAGCCGCCGCATGCTGCAGCGGAGTTGCCGTGGAGAAGGTGATGAACTGATGTGCACTGCGCACCGCCGCAGTCAACGCCGGTGATGCGATCACCCAGCCGATCTTCCAGCCCGTGTAACTAAAAGTCTTGCCGGCACTGCTGACCGTAAGCGTGCGCTCACGCATACCAGACAGTTGCGCCAGCCGCACATGCGCAATACCATCATAGGTAAGATGCTCGTAAACTTCGTCAACAACCGCAAGTACATTCCACTCCCGGCATAAAGCCGCAATGTACTCAAGCTCCGCTTGCGAGAAGACCTTGCCGGTGGGATTGTGCGGAGTGTTGATGAGGATCAAGCGCGTGCGTGGGTTGAAGGCTTGCGCAAGTTCTTGGGGATCAAAGTTCCAAGCTGGCGGTTGCAGAGCCACACTGCGTGCCACTCCACCCGCCATCACCACACTCGGCACATAGCTATCGTAGTAGGGCTCGAAAACAATCACCTCGTCCCCTGGATCAACCAGTGCTTGCACGATCGCGAAAATAGCCTCAGTGGCGCCACTGGTAACAGTCACCTCGGAATTGCCATCAACTTGCTGGCCATAAAAGCGCAGCGCGTGCTCGGCCACCGCAGCGCGCAAATCCGGCTGCCCATGGGACACCGCATACTGGTTGTCGCCAGAGCGCAACGCTTCCAACGCTGCGGCCTGCACTTCCAAGGGGCCGTCAAAATCCGGAAACCCCTGCGCGAGATTTATTGCGCCGCATTCGCGTGCCAGCAGCGTCATCTCCGTAAAGATGGAGGTACCGAATCCTTGTACGCGCAGCGCAGCCAGGGTACTTCGGGCGGAACTCAAAATGCGTGCCTCACTAGACTGGCACCTGATCAATTGGACTAAGCGGCCGCACGCATTCGACTGAATCAATGCGCGCATTATTCACAATCGTGGACACCGGCTGCGCGTTGAACGGCTCGGACTCAAACGGCCGCAGCAGCTCCCGCAAAACCCGCGCATCTGCGGGCTCGGGGCGCAGCCAGTCAGCATAACTTTCGGCCGCCAAAACCACCGGCATGCGCGCATGCAGCGGCGCAAGCGCGGCGCTTGCCTCGCACGTGATGATCGTGCAGGTGCGCAACTCTGTTTCGCCCGGCGGGCCCCACCTTTCCCACAAGCCCGCCATCGCAAACACATGCCGCGAATGCAAGCGCACCCAATGCGGCTGCTTGGGCTTGCCATTGGACTGCACTTGCCACTCGAACCAGCCATCAGCCAGAATTAGACAACGCCGCTGCCGAAACGCACTTCTAAACGACGGCTTCTCCGCCACCGTCTCCGCCCTCGCATTAATCAGCGGCGGCACGATTTGAGGTACTTTTGACCATGCCGGCACAAGCCCCCACTTGAGCTGTACCAGCTGGTTGCTTCCGTCATAAACCACAGCGGTAACTGTCTGCGTGGGCGCAATGTTATACCGCGGGACCGCAGGCACAGCCTCGGATTGCAGCGCCGCCCAACTGAACGCAGCATGCACAGCGCTAAAGTCGGCGGTCAGTGTAAATCGTCCGCACATGGCCCGGAATGCTTGCACAAAAACTGCATCCCAATATTCTACTCGTGCATCCGCCCAAAAAGGAAATCGAACCAGTCGAGGGGCATGTCGACAGTAACAAAGTGCTGGCACGATGTTGGCACGCGGGTCATTCGCCCCGCGGAACTAAGTGATTCACCAAGGGTCATAGGATACCTGTGCGTGTGGCTCCAGACGTCCCGAGAACTTATCCTGCGCTGCCTATGCGCAGCCACAGGAGCAAACTCATTTTGCCACCTGGTTTTGGACGGCACTGGGGCGGAGGTGCAACCCGCAATTACAGTGGCAAGCTGAAGTGGATCGTCGTCCCTGCACCCGGCACGCTAGCCGCGCCGATTGTCCCGCCGTGCAGCTCAACCAGCGAGCGCGCGATCGCCAGACCCAGCCCACTGCCACCGCGCCCCCGGGCCTCATCTCCGCGGTAAAAACGCTCAAAAATATGCGCCAAGTCCGCCGCCGCCACGCCGGGACCCGTATCGCCAACTGTAAAGCGCACCCCGCTGCCCTGCATCTCCACGCCAAGCAACACCCGCCCGCCGGCCGGCGTGTGGCGCAGCGCATTGTCCACTAGATTGTCAAGCACGCGCGCGATCTTGTCCGCATCCACCCTCACCGGGGGCACCCCAGCTCCGCTGCCAACCTGCAGGTTAACACCGCGCTGCCGTGCCTGCGGCAGATGCGCATTGACCGTGCGCTGCAGCAGCGCCAGCGGCTCCACCGGAGACAAGTCCAACCGCATACTTCCGCTCTCCGCGAGTGACAATGTGCGTAAATCCTCAATCAGCCGGTCCAGCCGCTGCGCCTCTTCGTGCAGCACCGCAAATGTGGCTGCCGTGGGTGGCAGCAAGCCATCCGTCAACGCTTCCGTATGCCCCAATATGATGCTCAACGGCGTACGCAAATCATGTGCAATATCAGCAGAAAGACGCCGCCGCTGTTCCTGCGCACTGGCAAGGCTGGCACTCATTTGATTGAACGACCGTGCCAGGTCACCCAGTTCACCGGACGCCGGAACCACAACTGCACTGTCGTACTTGCCGGCTGCCACAGCCCGCGCTGCTTCCGTTAGAGCCCGCACCGGCCGGGTGAGCCGCGTTGCCAACACCACGCCCAGCGCAATCGCCACAACCGTGCCGCCAGCAGCCCAGCCCAACAACGCATTGCGCAAACGCAAAATTAACCGTTCCTCATCCGGGTCAAACACTGGCCCGCGTCCCGCCGGGTAAAGCACCCACCCCACCCGGCCGCTCTTCCCCATCAGCGGGATGGCGGCGCGCAGCTGATCGGGCGGAACTTCCTCACCAACATTGAAACCAGCACCCTGCACCACAACCCGCCCATCGGCGTCCAGCAGTGCCGGTTCAGGGCCACTGCCAGCCCGCCGCACGTGGTGCTGAAAAAACTCCGCAGCCTCGTCCCAGTTTCCATTGCGCCGGTGCAAATCAACAAGTTCGCGCGAAATATTGCCACGGGAGCGCATCTCAAAGAAATCGCCGAATTCAGCCATGCCAGCGCGCCGGATCATTACGGCAAAAGAAAGCGTGCCGGCAAGTCCGACGGCAACAAATGCCAGGATCAAATTCAGGGTGAGGGAACCGCGCTTGAACATTAGCTTTCGCGCCGCAGCCGGTAGCCTACGCCATACACAGTCTCGACAACCTTCTGCGCATCCATTCCACAAGCTTGAAGTTTCATGCGCAGGTTCTTAACATGCGCATCCACAGTGCGCTCGTAGCCTTCAAACGCAGTGCCCTGAATCCGGTCAAGCAGCTCGAGCCGTGAAAACACGCGCCCGGGCGCACCGAGCAGCGCCGCCAGCAGCTCGAACTCCGACGGTGTCAGCTCCACGACCTTCCCATCTGCAGAAACCACATGCGACACCCGGTCAAGCACCATTCTGCCTGAGCGCAACACAGTTGGAATGGGATCCGCTTGGCCGCCGCGTCGCATCACGGCCCGGATGCGCGCCAGCAACACTCGCGGGCTAAAAGGCTTGGTCACATAATCATCAGCGCCAAGCTCCAAGCCCAGCACTTTGTCCTCGTCCTCAACGCGCGCCGTAAGCAAAATTACCGGCGTTGTCTGCTCAGCCCGCAAAAGGCGCAAACACTCCACTCCGTCCATCTCCGGCATCATCAAGTCCAGCACCATCAAATCCGGCTTATCAGCACGCGCCAGATCCAACCCACTGCGCCCATTGCCGGCCGTCAGCACGCGATATCCTGCCTGCTCCAGATAAGCCCGCAGTAGATCTGTGATGCGTTCTTCATCATCAACTACCAGAATGGTCTTGGTCACTTATAGCTCCAAATAGCTACCGCCGCGAAATAATCACTGGTGCCTTGCGCATCCAGGCGAAACTCAAACACAGCCCGGCTAGAGCAAAGTGAACGATTATCGGATGAAACTCGAGCCAAGTGTTTGGAACAAAATCTAAATGGGGTCTCCAACTTAGAATTTGTTATATATATGATCCGGAGTATAGATTACTACCAAACAAATCGATCGCCTTCAAGTGCTCACACCAACCGCCCGGGGGTGAACGCCTGAACCTAAGCTGAGCCGTGAAGGCGATCCAATCTCAAATCAAACAGTTAAGCCGATGGTTGCGGTGTTTGGTTGTCCGTGCGGTGGAGTATCCAAGCCAGCCCGGCAACGACCAACGAAAGTGGCACAAGCGCCACAACCGCACGCAGCAATCCCATCGCAATCATTAGCCACTGGGGCGGCATCGGCCGCATCGCAGTCACCGCATCTGACGCTGGATTGCCGGCGCTATCCTCGCCTTGCGCAATTGCTGGCCCTTTGCCAGCGCCTCTTTCGTGATGTCGGCCACCCATATGCATATCCATGCCCCGGCCGCCCAAGGGGCGCATAGCACTACCCAACTCACCGCGCACCGCGGCGATGCCACCAGTGGCCGCTGCACCAAGCGCAGCCACCAAAATGGCGCCAATCGTAACCATCAAGCTGATCCTATACATCCGGTAAAACATGATATCTCTCCAAAACTTATTGCTTCAACGCCGGACTCCTGCCCAGCCTCACTTAGAGAATAAACCATCAATATGTAGAAATTGTGAATGCCTGGCGCACTTCTTGTGCAGTTTTTCCGCGCACACCCGTAACCGCGGGCAAAGCCCCAGCTGGCGGTGGACAAACCTTGCCGGCAAATGCCGGATTGCAGACTAAATGCGTCGCAATTTGCCAACAACCCGCACA
>CANNEJ010000101.1 GCA_947503585.1 Anaerolineales bacterium
CGCTTACGTCCACCTTGTCCGCGCGCAAAGCCTGCAGCAGCGCCGCGCCAAAAACGTCCGCGCCCACGCGCCCAAACATTTGTGTTGCGCTGCCCAAACGGGCACAGGCCACCGCCTGGTTTGCGCCTTTGCCGCCGGGCACGGTTGAAAATTGAGTTCCCAGAATGGTCTCGCCCGCCGCCGGCAGGTGCGGCGTACGCGCCACAAGATCCATGTTGATGCTTCCGAAAACCAGAATAGTCATTGTGAACTCCGATCCCGAGTTTAGATTTTCGCACAGCTTTGTCACGCGGGGATTACATGGGTAGTAAACTGCAGGCGGGCCTTGCACAGAATTGCCGGGCATGGTTGGTCAGGTGGGATAAAGCCGGCGTAAAGTTGGGTTGGGGCGGGCGACGGTGTGGCAGCTGCTGCGGAAACCGCTGGCAAAATGGCAGCAGCCGGCGGGCTGGCGCCAGTTTGCAGGCGGCTGCCCATCCGTTGCGTTGCAGCGCTTACGCTGCGCAAATCTTTACCGTGTATCTTTAAGCTGTGTTGAAAACAATTTGCGGGGTGCCGTATGGATTTGAATAAGTTGACTGACAAGGCGCAAGAGGCAGTGCTGGCCGCGCAGGCGTTGGCAAATGCGGACGGGCCGGCGTTGATCCAACCGGCGCATCTGCTGCTGGCGCTGTTGCGCCAGGCGGATGGCGTGGTGCCGGCGGTGGTGGCAGGCGCCGGCGTGAACGCGCATGACTTGGCGGAGGAGGTGAGCCGGGACCTTGAGCGCTTGCCCAAGGGCAGCCGCACTGATGGTAAGACCGGGCTGGCGCGCGCTGCGGGAGATGTGCTCAAGAATGCGCTGGACGAGGCGGCACGCATGAAGGACGATTTTTGTTCGACCGAGCATGTGCTGCTGGCGCTGGCGGATTGCAAAGAAGAGCAGGCGCGGCTGCGCAAGCACGGGCTTGCACGCGAGCAAATTCTTAAGGCATTGACCGGCGTGCGGGGCAGCCAGCGTGTGACTTCCAAAAATCCAGAGGGCACCTTTCAGGCGCTCGAGCGTTACGGACGAAACCTGACGGAGCTGGCGCGCCAGGGCAAGCTGGACCCGGTGATCGGGCGCGACGAAGAAATCCGGCGTGTGATGCAGGTGCTCTCACGCCGCACCAAGAACAATCCGGCGTTGATCGGGGAGCCGGGGGTTGGCAAGACTGCGATTGTGGAGGGTCTGGCGCAGCGCATTGTGAAAGGCGATGTGCCCGAGGGATTGAAGGACAAGCGGCTAATTGCGCTGGACATGGGGGCGCTGATCGCCGGCGCCAAGTTTCGCGGCGAGTTCGAGGAGCGCTTGAAGGCGCTGCTGAAGGAAGTGACAGACGCTGCCGGTGAAGTGCTGCTGTTTGTGGATGAGATGCACACGGTAGTGGGTGCCGGCGCAGCCGAAGGCGCAATGGATGCGGGCAACATGCTCAAGCCTTTGCTGGCGCGCGGCGAGCTGCATCTGATGGGCGCCACAACGCTGGATGAGTACCGCAAGTACATCGAGAAGGATGCGGCGCTGGAGCGGCGTTTTCAGCCGGTGATGGTGGAGGAGCCGTCGGCGGAGGATACGATCTCCATTTTGCGCGGGCTAAAGCAGCGCTACGAACTGCACCACGGCGTGCGCATTCAGGATAGTGCCGTAGTAAGCGCGGCCACCCTGAGCCAGCGGTATATTGCGGACCGGCAATTGCCGGACAAGGCAATTGACCTGATTGACGAGGCGGCTTCGCGGCTGCGCATGGAAATTGACTCGAAGCCGCAGGCGCTTGATGACATTGACCGCAGCTGCTTGCAGCTGGAGATTGAGCGCGCGGCGCTGCTGCAAGAACGCGACGCCGCCTCCAAGGAACGCCTGCAGCAGCTGGAAGCACAGCTGGCCGGGCAACAACGCGCAGCCGGTGTGCTGCGCAGCCGTTGGGAACTGGAGAAAGCCGCCATTCAGGAGATGCGCCAGACGCGCAAGCGGGTGGAGACGACACGCGTGGAAATTGAGCAGGCCGAACGGCAGTCTAATCTGGAAATGGCGGCGCGTTTGCGCTACGGCACACTGCGGGAGCTGGAGCTGCAGCTGAGCACGCAGGAGCGCGACCTAAAAAACCGGCAGGGTGCTGCGCCGTTGTTGAAGGAAGAGGTGGACGCTGAAGATATTGCGCAGGTGGTTGCCAAGTGGACGGGCATTCCGGTGGCGCGCCTGCTGCAGACGGAGATCGATAAGCTGCTGCACATGGAAGAGAACCTGGAGCGGCGCGTAGTGGGGCAGGCGCAGGCGGTGCGCATGGTTTCAAACGCGGTGCGGCGGGCGCGTTCCGGATTACAGGACCCCAACCGGCCGATCGGGTCGTTCATCTTTTTGGGCATGACGGGCGTGGGCAAAACGGAGCTGGCGCGGGCACTGGCGGAATTTTTGTTTGATGATGAGGCGGCGCTGGTGCGGCTGGATATGAGCGAGTATCAGGAGCGCCATTCTGTGGCGCGCATGCTGGGCGCGCCGCCCGGATATGTGGGCTACGATGCCGGCGGGCAGCTAACCGAGGCCGTGCGGCGGCGACCCTACAGTGTGGTGCTCTTTGCTGAAATTGAAAAAGCGCACGCCGACGGGTTGAACGAGCTACTGCAAATGCTGGATGACGGACGATTGACGGACGGACAGGGGCGCACTGCGTACTTCAAGAATACGGTTGTGATCATGACCAGCAATCTCGGCAGTGAAGTTTGGAGCAGCAGCGGCGGCGGCACGCGCGAGGAGGCACTGGAAGTCCTGCGCGGGCACTTCCGCCCCGAGTTCCTGAATCGGGTTGATGACATTGTGGTGTTTCGCCCGCTGCAACGCGCGCAGATGACGGCGATTGTCGAGATTCAGCTTGGCCGGTTGCGCAAACTGCTGGCTGAACGCAAGCTGACGCTGGAGCTAACGGACTCGGCCCTGGCGCACCTGATCGAAAAGGGCTGGGACCCGGCGTTTGGCGCGCGGCCGCTTAAGCGCGCAATCCAGCACGAGCTGCAGGATCCGCTCGCCGTGCGTTTGCTGGAGGGCGCCTACGAAGCCGGCGATACCGTGCGCGTCACAATGGAAGGCGATGCGTTAGTGTTTCTGCCGCGCGCCGTGAGCGCCAGTATTTAGCAGCAGCCCAAACTTATACTCTGATCAGGGAATGGTCAACGCAAATGCTGACTAGATTTAAAAAGTGGTGGCAGCGTGCGCCGGCTGCGCAAACGCAACCGCTGCGGCGCAAGCAGGCCGCAGCCCGCGGCAGTGCGCAGCTGCCGGTGCCAATAACCTTTGGCCAGCTGCGGTTGGGTGCGGCGCAGAGTTCCGGCTTGCAGCGCACAAGCAATGAGGATGCGTTGTTTGCCAATGTTGAAATTCTTGGCACGGCTGGCAGTCCAGCCCAAACCGGTTTGTTTGTGGTTGCAGATGGAGTGGGCGGCCACCGGCACGGCGCGCAGGCCAGTGCACTGGCGGTGCAGACTGTCGCACAGGCAGTAGTTCCGGCGCTGCTGGCGGCGCAGGCGGGCGGTGGCGGCGTGCAGAGCTTTGACTTCCATGCGAGCCTGAGCGCAGCGCTTGGCGCTGCAAACATGGCTGTGTTTGCAGCCTACCCGGGCAGCGGCACAACCGTAATCGCTGCGCTGGTGACGGGCGGGCGGCTGCACCTGGCGCACGTGGGGGACAGCCGCGCCATGCTTGTGGAAGCGCATGGCATGCGCGCCCTGACAGAAGATCACACGCTGGTGCGCCGCCTGCAGACCGCGGGGCACATTACCGCAGAGCAGGCGGCGGTGCACCCGCAGCGCAGCACTTTGCTGCGCGCCGTGGGGCAGGGCGAAGGCTTGCAAGTGGACAGCAGTTCGCATGCGTTTGAGCCCGGGGGCCGGCTATTGTTATGCACGGATGGATTGTGGGGCTGCGTTAGTGATGCTGAACTGCATCAGATTATTCTGGCCGCAGCCGATCCGCAGGCTGCTTGTGTGGACATGGTGAACGCGGCCAATCTGGCCGGTGGTCCGGATAACATCAGCGCGCTGCTGGTGCACTACGTGAGGTAAGTACAATGCCCAAAACTGACAAGCCGCGCGACTCCCGGCGGATTTTGGTGGTGGATGACGAGCCGCGCATGACGCGCTTCATTCGCATGAACCTGGACCTGGAAGGCTTCAGTGTGCATGAGGCTTTTGACGGCAAAGAGGCGCTGGATCGCGTGCGCGAGGTGCTGCCCGATCTTGTGATCCTGGATGTGATGATGCCCAAGCTGGACGGTTTTCAAACGCTGCAGATGATGCGCGAGGTTTCGAGCGTGCCGGTGATCATGCTCACCGCGCGCGCCAGCGAAGACGACCGCGTGCGCGGGTTGGAGCTGGGGGCGGATGATTACATCACCAAGCCCTTCAGCCCGCGGGAATTAGTGAGCCGGGTGCGCGCGGTTTTGCGGCGCACGGAGCCCTCGTCTGCCAGCGGCAAGGAGCCGATAGCGGTGGATGAGCGCCTGCAGATTGACCTCGACCGGCGCGAAATCTTTGTTGACGGCAAGCCGGTGAAATTGCGGCCGACAGAGTTTCGGCTGCTCTACCATCTGGTGAGCAACGCTGGCTGGGTGGTCCCGCATGATCAGCTGCTGGCAAAGGTTTGGGGCTATGAGTACCAGACCGAAACGCACTACCTGCGGCTGTACATTAATTATCTGCGGGACAAGCTGGAGCAGGACCCGCACAACCCCAGATATATTCTTACGGAGCGCGGGGTGGGCTACCGCTTCATAGATTATAAGAAGAAGGCGTAGCCAGATTTTCAATGAGTGTGCGCAGCACAGTCACGCTGCGCGCATATTCGGGCAGCGACAAATGCTCGTGCGGCGTATGGTCAAGCGCAGCGTCGCCCGGCCCGTAGGCAGCCGCGGGGCAGTTCCAAAGCGGCCCCAAAATATTCAAGTCCGACGTCCCGGTCTTTAGGACAAACTGCGGCTGGCCGCCGGCAGCGCGCACCGCTGCAAGTGCGGCGCGCACAAGCGGCGTGTTCTTCCCGGCGCGGTAGGCGGGCAGCGCGGCATTGCGGGCTGCCACGGTGATATCGGCGCCGCTGAGCATGCGCACCACGTCATCGGCCACTGCGGTAAGCATGCCTTCCGGCAGGCGCAGGCAAATTTGCAATTGCGCGGTTTCTTCGAGCCCGTCATTTTCTGAGTGCATGCTGCGCAGCAGTGGCGTTACCTGATCGAAGGTTCGTTCGCGCCCTTTGTTGAATTCGCCGGCCCATTGCAGCAGGCGCTGCCACGCGGCTGCTGCCTGCTCAGGCGCCGAAGCTGCTTCGCCGGCGCTGTGCGTAATTGCGCGGCGCACCTTCAGCTCAAACCACGCGCTGCCTTTGTAGCCGAGCGTAATGCGCTCCCAACCACTGGGCTCACCCACTAGCAAAAAGTCCGGGCGCGCAAAATGGGTGCACAGGTGCATGGCGCCGGGCGAGGCCGCTTCTTCTCCGACTGCGCCAATGACCGTGATGGTCAGGTCAGGCACCGCGCCGGCAGCAGCGGCGTCCACAAACGCGGCCAATGCCCCCTTTGCGTCCACTGCGCCGCGCCCGTACAGTAGTTCGCCTTCCACGCGCACAGCAATCTCACCGGGCACCGTGTCAATGTGCCCGAGCAACAGCAGGTGGCGCGCCCCGGTGCCGATTGTGCCAACCGCATTGCCCGCGGCATCCACATGCGCCTGCATGCCAAGTGTTTGCATGTGCTGCACCAGCCAGTTCACCGCTGCGCTTTCGTGTCCCGACGGGCTATAGGTGCGCAGCAAGCCAAGCAAAGTCTGCGGGATGTCTTCACGCATGTTGATTTGCTTGATTGGAAAAATGGATTTGCGCCTGTGCAGCTGCGCGCGGTGATAACTTATGCCAGTTGCAGTCTTGTTGGCGCAGGTGCTGGCGTGCTGCCGGCGTGAGCGGCGTTGATTTCATGGGCCAGGCGCAGGGGGAGGCAGCTTGTAGATGCTGTCTTACAGATTGCTGCGCAACACTTCTAATACTGCGTGTTGCACACACGCCAAGTCTTCCTCGCTGATAACCAGCGGCGGCAAAAGGCGCAGCACGGTATTGCCGGCCGGCAGTGCCAGCACGCCGCGGGCTTGCAGTGCTTGCAGCACCGGGGTCACTTTGGACT
>CANNEJ010000102.1 GCA_947503585.1 Anaerolineales bacterium
GCCAATCGGGCACGCCGACCTGAAATAGTAAACGCTGCAGCGGAATGCCTCGAGCTGGTGTTTTACCAGACCATAAGTTGCTGTACCCGCGGTGCAACAGCTTAATCAACTGCACATCACAAGGAAGTCTGTGCGTGACGCGAGGCGGCTGCATTTCCGGCGGCAGCGTGCAGCGCGGTTTGTGAGGCAGAGTGCACTGTGACCTTTGACGCAGCAGCGGCCGCGCTTGATCGCGGCCAATACACTGCGGATGAGATCCGCAAGTATGCGGCGGTATACGGCCAGAACTTTGTAAGCCCCGGCGGCGCTGCCACTGCGCGTGAGATCTTCTCGCTGCTGCAGTGGGCGCCCGGCATGCACGTGTTGGATGTGGGCTGCGGGCTGGGCGGTGCGGCGCTGTTGCTGGCGCAGTTGTACGGCGTAAAAGTGCATGGCATTGACCTCTCGCGCAATATGCTGGCGCAAGCAGCTGAACGCAGCGCGCACGCCGGGCTGGCTCACGCCGTCAGCTGGGAGCACGCAGACATTATGGAATATCAACCGCCGCAGCCCAGCGATGTGGTGCACAGCCGCGATGTCTTTTTACACATCCACGCCAAGCCGCGCCTGTTGGCGGCGCTCAAGCGCTGCCTGCGGCCCGGCGGCAGTTTGCTGTTCTCTGATTATTTGTGCGGGCACCCGCCGCACAGCGCGGAATTTACGGAATACATTAGCAGCCGGAATTACCACTTGTGCACTTTAGACGGGTACCGCGCACTGCTGGAGCAGGCAGGCTTTGCGGTGCTGCTGGCAGAGGATCGCACGGCGGCGTTTGTGGAAATTCTGGAGCGTGAACTGGCCAGCATGCCCGGCGCTGCGCTTTCCGAAACTGAGCACAGGGATTTGGCGCACAGCTGGCAAAAGAAAATTGAGCGCGCCCGGGCGGGCGAACAACGCTGGGGAGTATTCAGCGCGCGCCGCCTGCCAGGCTAGCGCCGCGGCTGCGCACTAGCGTGCCAGCTGCACTGCCCGCAGTGTTCCGCCACGCACCAATGGTCAATCGAATCTTGTAAGTTCCAGCCTGCCCGGCGGCTGCGGATTATGGCGCGTGGGCCGCCCGCAGCCACCAGAATCCGCTGCTGCGGGTTGGCTGCGTGCAGCTCCGGCAGCATGGCGGCGGGCATACCGGCACCCCGCGTAGTTGCGTTCCGTACTTCTCCGGGTTCACCTCCAAAAATGCCGCCAACTGAGCGCCTGCGCGCTGCAAGTGCTTGGGCAGGCGCTGGCCCATCTATCCCGCCCGCAAACTGATGACACGCTCCCGGTTGTGCAGCGGACCGGCCAGCAGCTAGCATGCACCGGTGCGCGTGGCTCCGGCCGGATGGTCGCGGCAGTGCAGCAGCACCTGCGGCAGTTATGCCATTTGGTGCGCGGCTGCATCCCTGCGCAGCCACAGGTCATAATCTTCCGGCCAGCCAGCTCTGCGCCCCGCGTGGCGCTCGCATTGTGCACCGTTAGCAGTACGGAAGCCAGTGGTGGGGGCACATTGTACAGGTGCGGCAGATTTGGGCGGTACACTAATGGCGCAGTTTGAGTTGCACTCCTAAAGGCAGGTCAGTTATGCAAAGCATCCGGTCTTCTGAAATTACATCGGCAGCAGAGTACGCGGCTTACCGGCGTACGCTCAGCCGGCGCGGCTTGCTGGGTGCGTTCGCCGGTATGGCCGGCGGCGTTGTTGCAGCGGCGTGCGCGCCCGCTGCCACCGCGACCGATATGCAGCCGGCCGCCACTCTGGCAGCAGACCGCACTGCGGCGCCGGTGCCAACCGCCGCTGCTGCCCTCGCCGCCGCACCTGCCAGTACCGCAACACCCGCCGGCGCAGCCATAAGCACAGACGAGCTCGGCGACGCCTTTACCGACCGCGCATCTGTAATCGGCTACAACAACTACTACGAGTTTTCAACTGACAAGGAAGGCGTTGCGCCGGCAGCGGCGGGCTTCGCGGTGGATCCGTGGACGGTGCAGGTGGGCGGGCTGGTAAACAAGCCGGCCACTTTTGACATCGGCCAGCTGCGCAAGCAGTTTGGCGAGGAAGAGCGCATCTACCGCCTGCGCTGCGTCGAGGCGTGGTCGATGGTAATTCCGTGGCAGGGGTTTCAGCTTGGCAAGCTGCTGCAGGCGGTGGAGCCACAGGCTGCGGCAAAGTATGTGCGCTTTGAGACGCTGCTGGATCCTGAGCGAATGCCCGGCCAGCAGCAGGCGTGGTACAGCTGGCCGTATGTGGAGGGCCTGCGGCTGGATGAAGCCATGCACCGCCTGACACTGCTGGCCACCGGCTTGTATGGCAGTGCGCTGCTGCCGCAAAACGGCGCGCCGCTGCGGCTGGTTACGCCGTGGAAGTACGGCTTCAAGAGCATCAAAGCCATTGTGAAAATTGACCTTGTGGCTGAGCAGCCCACCTCGCTGTGGATGGCGGCTGCGCCCAACGAGTATGGCTTCTACGCCAATGTTAATCCGCAGGTGGATCACCCGCGCTGGTCGCAGGCATCCGAGCGCCGCATTGGCGAATTTAGCCGCCGCCCCACGCTGCCCTTCAATGGCTACGCGGATGAGGTGGCCGGCTTGTACGCCGGCATGGATCTGCAAGCCAACTTTTAATTATGATGGCGCACTGGCTGCGCCGCAACTGGCCGCTGCTGGCGGCGCATGTTGGCGGCTGGTATCCGCTTGCCAGCCTGCTGCTGGATGCCGGGCGCGGGCGCCTGACGGCCAACCCCATTCAATACATCACGCTGCACACCGGCAAGCCGGCGCTGGTGCTGCTGGTGCTATGCCTCGCGTGCACTCCGGTTGACCGCTTCCTGGCAGTGCGCCCTGCACTGCGTGTGCGCAAGCTGCTGGGTCTGTACGCGTTTGGTTACGCGACGCTGCACTTTTTTATTTTTGCCGTCATCGATTACGGGCTGGATGTTTGGCAGATGCTGAACATTGTGGCCAAGAAGCCCTATGCGCTGGTGGGTTTTAGCGCACTGCTGGCGTTGCTGCCATTGGCGCTCACCTCCACGCGCGGTTGGCAGCAGCGCCTGGGCAGCACGTGGAAGAAGCTGCACCGGCTGGTATATGTGGCCGGGTTGCTGGCGGTTACGCATTACATCTGGCTGGTGAAGTCTGATGTGCGCCAGCCGCTGCTGTGGGCGGCGGCGGTGGGTTTACTGCTGCTGGCGCGTTTGCGGGCTGCCAGCCCGCTGGCGGCAGCCACCCGCGCATGGGTCCGGCGCCAGCTAACACGCGTGCCGTAAGCCGGGGCTTGGCGCCGGCTTTGCGCATTCAACGGAGTGCGATAATTGCGCCAGGCATTCAGTAAGATATGTGCTTGCATTTGTTAAACAGCAGGCGGCTTGTGCAGCCGCAGTAGCCCACGCATGGCTGCCAATACATTTGATTTTGTAATCATCGGCGGCGGCTCGGCGGGCTGCGTGCTTGCCAACCGCCTGAGCGCTGACCCGGCAGTGCGCGTGCTGGTGCTCGAAGCCGGTCGCCGCGATTACAGCTGGGACATATTCATCCACATGCCGGCCGGCCTGGCCACGCCCATCGGCAACCGCTTCTACGACTGGCGCTACGAGTCCGAGCCCGAGCCATACATGAACAACCGGCGCATCTATCATGCGCGCGGCAAGGTGCTGGGCGGTTCCAGCAGCATCAATGGCATGATTTTCCAGCGTGGCAATCCGCCGGATTATGAAAAGTGGGCGCGCGCCGGCGGCATGCAGGCCTGGGACTATGCACACTGCCTGCCGTACTTCAAGCGCATGGAGACTTGCGTGGCGGGCGGGGATGAGTACCGCGGCACCAGCGGGCCGCTGGTGGTGGAGCGCGGACCGTGCCAGAGCCCGCTGTTTGACGCCTTTTTTGCGGCCGTGCAGCAGGCTGGCTACCCGCTTACAAGCGATGTGAATGGGCGGCAGCAGGAAGGCTTTGCGGCGTTCGACCGCAACATCCAGCGCGGCCGGCGCCTGAGCGCTGCACGCGCGTACCTGCACCCGGTGCTGCGGCGCAGCAACCTGCAGTTGATTTGCGGCGCGCTGACCACGCGTATATTATTTGAGGGGCGGCGCGCGGTAGGTGTGGAATATGTGCGTGGTGGCCGCAGTGCGCCGGTGCTGGCCGGAGGGGTGCTGTGCTGCGGCGGCGCCATCAATTCACCGCAGCTGTTGCAGCTCTCGGGCATTGGCAATGCAACGGAGCTGGAGCAGCACGGCATCCGCGCCGTGCAGCATCTGCCGGGTGTTGGCGAAAACCTGCAGGATCATCTGGAGGTGTACGTGCAGCATGCCTGCCTGCAGCCGGTTTCCATGCAGCCGGCCCTGCGCTGGTACAACAAGCCGTGGATTGGCTACCAATGGCTCTTTCATCGCACGGGCCCGGCGGCCACTAATCATTTTGAGGCGGGCGGCTTCATTCGCAGCAACGAGCAAGTTGCCTACCCGAACCTGATGTTTCACTTTTTGCCGCTTGCTATTCGCTATGACGGCAGCGCTCCGCGTGGCGGACACGGTTATCAGGTGCATGTGGGGCCTATGTATTCTGATGCGCGCGGCTCGGTAAAAATCAAGACTGCGGATGCGCAGATGCATCCGGCATTGCGCTTCAACTATCTTTCTACTGCCGCCGATCGAAAAGAGTGGGTGGAGGCGGTACGCTGCGCGCGCAGCATTCTGGGCCAGCCGGCATTCGCCGCGCTAAACGGCGGCGAGCTCTCGCCGGGGCCGCAGGTGCAGACCGATGCGCAAGTGCTGGAGTGGGTGGCGCGCGATGCGGAAACTGCGCTGCATCCGGCCGGCACCTGCAAGCTAGGCGTGGACGCGCTGGCCGTGGTGGCGCCGGACAGCCTGTGCGTGCACGGTGTGGATGGATTGCGCGTGGTGGATGCCTCCGTGATGCCCAACGTCACCAATGCCAACATCTACGCGCCGGTGATGATGATTGCCGAAAAAGCGGCTGACCTGATAATGGGGATTGCGGCGCCGGCGCCGGCTGCAGCGGCCCTTGCTGGAAAGTCGAAGAACCAGCAGCTGCTGCGGCAATAATCCGGAATCAGGCGGCTGGCCTGCCTGCCACGCAAGCGTTGCCCATACCTGTTACAGCAAAAATGATTTCTTCATTCGGCTGGAGGGTCTCCGTGCGTTTTGAGGGTGTACTCGCGGAGAAACGTGTTCGCTATCTACTTTTTACGCTCTTTGCCGCACTGGTCATTTGGGATCGCTATTCCTTGGCTGGGATTGCTCAATGGGGGGTGGATCAGGGTTCCCATCTGTGGCTGGGCAGTGTACTGCTACAGAATTATCCGAGGGTTGGCCTCGCCAGTTCTTATTCGGTCTTTAACCCGAATGGCTTCCCGCTGCTTTGCTGGTTCTTGAGCTTTCTGCCGACCCTGCGATCCATAAGTGTAGCACTCGCTGTGCTGCAGGCGCTGGTTATGTTGGCGCTTGCGGACCAGTTGTTAGAGGACCGTTATGTTAAGTGGACATTTTTGCTCGTTGCAATTGCAGCGCCTGCTATGAAGGGTATCTCGGTCGAATTGAATCAGCTGTGGATATTTGCTTCTTTAACCCCGTTGTGTGCGCTTCTGTTGTTTGCGGTGATTAGCGGACGGACCGGGTTTTGGATTTACTTTTCGCTTTGGTTCTTGTTGATGTCCTGTGCCGCGATATATTTCTCTGGAATTATTCTGCCGCTTATTTTTGCGCTGATAGTACTGTTTTGTGTTGCCGCCCCAAAGGTTCTTGGTGCAAGTGTCACCAAGCCGTTTAGTTTTCATGCAATTTGGGGTGTGCGATCTGTTGTCGCAGCACTCTGTGCTTTCTGCGCCTCGTTACTGCTTACTTGGGCGCCCTATTTTTCAGTAGTTAATTTATCAGACTTGGCTGGACTGACAAAAACAGATTATTGGATGCGCATGAAGATGGGTTATGAGGCAGTATTAATGACCCCACTGTATCTGTACGAGTTCACAGATTTTCTTTGGGGGCCTAACCTGTCAGCTCCGGCCATTTTGGGCACCAACCTTAGCAGGTTCGCATCCCTTTTGTCTTGGCAGCTCAAAATTCAGTACTTTAGTCTGTGTGGCTGGTTTATTTTGCTTGGTGCCAAAGCCGTGTTTCGCGGG
>CANNEJ010000103.1 GCA_947503585.1 Anaerolineales bacterium
TCCAAGCTGATTGAAGTGCAGGGCAAGAGCATCATCAAGCGCATCAAGCGCCTGGTGCCCTACCTGCGCAAGTACAAGTACAACCCGCCGGCTTAAGCCGCGCCTGGAGAGCCAGCATGACCAGAGTTAAGACCGGGCCCTATCGCCGCCAGCATCACAAGAAGGTGCTCAAGCGCACCGAGGGGCATTTCGGTGCGCGCCACAAGGTGTGGCGGCGCGCCAACGAATCGATGATGCACGCGCTGTGGTACGCCTACCGCGACCGCCGCAACCGCCGCCGTGACTTGCGCCGCCTGTGGATTGTGCGCATCAACGCCGGCGCGCGCATCAACGGCATGTCTTACAGCCGCCTTGTGGCGGCGCTCGGCAAGGCCAACATTCACCTCAATCGCAAAACACTGGCGGACCTCGCGGTGCGCGACCCGCACGTGTTTTCCGAAGTGGTGCGCGCGGCCAAAGCCGCCTAAGCCGCACCCGGCAGAAAGTTCCAGGCCGCCTTCTGCAGGCGGCCTTTTTATTTGCGCATGTTAGTCTGCTGCACCTCAATGCCCTTTTCGCCAGCCGCCGGATTTTCGGCAGCGGCTGTGCGCGCCATCGGAGTGCTGCACCAGCATGATTAGCAGCACAACCAACTCAAAAATCAAACAAGTGCGCGCGCTGCAAACGCAGCGCCGCGCGCGGGAAGCCGAGCACCTATTTGTACTGGAGGGCCAGCGCCTGCTAGAGGAGGTGCTGCGCGCGGGCGTGCCGGCGCAGCTGGTGCTGCATACCGGCCGCCTCAACCCGCCCGGGCGCAGCGTGGTGAACCGCTTGGCGCGCGCCGGCGCAATTGTGGAAGAGGTGTCGGAGCCGGTGATGAATGCCTGCAGTGCCACCGAGCACAACCCCGGCCTGCTGGCCGTGGTGGCGCAGCCGCAGCTAAAGCCGCCGGCAGCTGTGGCACTGGCGCTGGTATTGGATGGCATTGCCGAACCCGGCAACCTTGGCGCACTACTGCGCACTGCTGAAGCTGCGGGCGTGCAAGCGGTATGGCTGGCACCCGGCAGTGTGGATGCCTTCAACCCCAAAGTGGTCCGGGCTGCTGCCGGAGCGCACTTGCGCCTGCCCGTAATCGGCGCCTCGTGGGAACAGATCACCGCGGCGCTGCAGGGCTGCCGCTTGTGGCGCGCAGCAGCCGGCAGCGGGCAGGCTTACAACGCCGTGGACTGGCGCGGGCGCTGCGGCCTGCTGCTCAGCGGCGAGACACGCGGCTTTGATGCGCGCGGCGTAAAGCTGGCTGCCGGAACGGTGCATGTACCCATGGCAAGCGCCGTCGAGTCGTTAAATGTGGCCGTGGCGGCCGGCGTCATTCTGCTGGAAGCAGCGCGCCAGCGCCGGGCGTGAATGGCTCTCGGCCCGCTAAACCGTTATAATTTGAGCGGACGCCAACCAAGTGCGGTTGGCGTTTTCAAATCTCCGGGATTAAACAAAGAATACATGAGATGAAGAACGATCATTTGCGCTGGATACCGTTTATCGTGCTGGTGTTTGGGCTGGCTCTGTGGATTGCACTGCCCAACACCGGCCTGCATTTTTCGCTGGGCTCGCGCCGCATAGATTGGGATGTGACTGTGCACGAGGGGCTTGACCTGCAAGGCGGGTTGCAAGTGCTGCTCGAGGCGGACATGCCGGCCGACCGCCCCATCTCCTCTGACAACCTGCTTGCGGCGCGCACAATTGTAGAGCGACGCGTGAACGGCCTGGGCGTCACAGAGCCATTGGTGCAGGCTCAGGGCCAGCGCCGTATTTCCGTTGAGCTGCCCGGCATTGAAAAACCAGAGCAAGCCGTGGCGCTGCTGAAGGAGACCGGCCTGTTGGAATTTGTGGACGTGGGCCGCCAGCCGGTGGAGGCTGGCACAATCATCCGCACCACCATCAGCACGGGGCTGCCATCCAATGTGGAAGCACTAGCGGCTGAATCCAAAGCCGGCAAACAAGTGAAACAGGAAGACGTCATCTATCCCACCATCATGAGTGGCGCGGACTTGGAGAGCGCCAATGTTGCCCGGGACTCCACCACCGGTGAGTACCTAATCAGTTTTAAACTTAACGAGAAGGGCACCCAGGTTTTTGGCGACCACACCAGCCAGAATACCGGCGCCTACCTGGCCATTGTGCTGGATGGCGCGGTAATTTCCAGCCCCACAATTCGCGAACCCATCACCAGCGGCACCGGGCAGATCAGCGGCCAGTTCACGGCTGACTCGGCCAACCAGCTGGCCCTGCAGTTGCGCTACGGCGCGCTGCCGGTTCCGCTCAAGGTTATAAACACGCGCACCATTGGCCCCACGCTGGGGCAGGACTCTGTGCGCCTGAGCCAAAACGCCGGGCTAATTGGATTCTGCGCAGTGGCGCTTTTCATGGTGCTCTACTATCGGCTGCCGGGCATTGTGGCAGTGGTGGCACTGGCCATGTACAGCGCCATCACGTTTGCGCTCTTCAAGATTATTCCCGTTACGCTCACGCTGCCCGGCATCGCCGGCTTCGTGCTCTCGGTGGGTGTGGCAGTGGATGCCAACATCCTCATCTTTGAGCGCATGAAGGAAGAGCTGCGCGCCGGCCGGCGCCTTTCCAAAGCGCTGGACGAGGGCTTTGGACGCGCGTGGCCATCTATTCGCGACTCAAACATTTCATCATTGATCACCTGCGGCATCCTGTATTGGTTTGGCAGCTCCTTCGGCGCCAGCCTGGTGCAGGGTTTTGCGCTCACGCTGGCACTTGGCATTGGCGTCAGTCTCTTCACCGCGCTGGTGGCCACGCGCACAATACTCCACACGGTGCTGGACTGGGTCGATGCCGAAAAACGCCCGGGCTGGCTCGGAATTTAATTTAGGACTCAAAGCAATGAAGATTATCGAAAAGCGCTACTGGTACTTTTTGTTGTCGCTGTTAGTGATGCTGCCCGGGCTTGTCGGCCTGGCACTTTGGGGGCTGCCCCTGGCCATCGACTTCACGGGGGGCAGCAAGCTGGAGCTGCGCTTGCCTGCTGCAACCGAACTGTCAGTGGAAGCAGTGCAGAAGCTGCTGGCTGAGAACGGCCTCGAAAACGCGGTCGCGCAGCTCGCCGAGAACAGCACCGTGATTGTGCGCGCCAAGGCCATGGAAGATGCCACCAAGGGCAAACTGGTTGCGGCGCTTGAGGCGCGCTTTGGCGGCCCGTCTGAGCTGCTGGCGTTTGAGAGCGTTGGGCCGGTCGTCGGGGCGGAGGTGGCATGGCGCGCTGCGCAGGCGGTGGGCATAGCTGCGCTTGGCATCCTGCTTTACATCACCTATGCATTTCGGGGCACCGCCCATGCCGTACGCTACGGCGTGTGCGCCATCATTGCAATGCTGCACGATGTGGCGGTGGTGGTGGGTGCGTCTGCACTGCTGGGGCGCTGGCTGGGCTGGGAGGTGGATGCGCTGTTCCTGACGGCGCTGCTGACGGTGATTGGTTTTTCCGTGCACGACACGATTGTGGTCTTCGACCGCATTCGCGAAAACCTGGTGGTGCACCGCCGCGCAAGTTACGAGGCGGTAGTAAACCACTCCATGGTGCAGACGCTTGACCGCTCGATAAACACGCAGCTCACTGCCTTGCTGCCACTGCTGGCGCTGGCGCTGTTTGGCGGCTCCACAACATTCCACTTTGTGATCACGCTGCTAATTGGGATCCTGAGCGGCACCTTCTCTTCGATCTTTAACGCCGCGCCGATTTTGGTTGTGTGGGAGTACCAGGAATGGCGCACGTGGTTTCGGCGGCGCCCTGCGGCCGCGGCCTAATCCGGGCTGGGCAAAGCAACCCGGCACACAAACCCAACTCCGCGTTGCAGTCAACGCGGAGTTTTTGTTTGCGCTGCGGCCGGCGGCGCGTCCGTAAGCAGCGCACCCGCGCAGTCATAAACGGCAGCATTCCACCTGCCAATCAGCATCAACCACTTCATAAAACAATTGGCGCACTCCTATAATTCCCGCGTGGAGAAAACCCGCGCCCTGTGGGGCACAACGCTCGTGCTGCTGGCTGCAGCCGCAATGCACCTTTGGCACATCACGTCCGTGCCGGCGGGCCTGCATTACGATGAGGCCTTCCACGGGGTGCAGGCGCAATCCGTGCTGGGCGGCAACCTGCGCCTGTACTTTACAGAGAATCAGGGCAATGAACCGGCAATTATTTACCTGACGGCTGTGGCAGTGCGGCTGCTCGGCAGCCACACCTGGAGCGGACGCCTGGCAGCGTCATTGGCCGGGCTGGTCACGATTGCACTGCTGGTGCCGGCCGGCCGGCGCAGCGCCCCGGACAGCAACACCCGCGCAGCAACCGGGCTGCTTGGCGCGGTTTGCCTTACGGGACTGCAATGGCACTTGAACGTCAGCCGCTTTGGCTCGCAGCCGGTGTTGGCTGCGCTGGCGGCTGCCGGCACACTGTGGGGCTGGCGCGCCGGAATGCAATCCGGGCGCACGCGCCATTTTGCAGCAGCGGGCTTGTTCTGTGCGCTGGGGCTCTATAGCTACGGCGCAGCGCGCGTGCTGCCGCTGGCGCTACTGGGCGCTGCCGCTGCGCATGTTGTGCTGCGCGCACACCCCGCGCGCGCGGCGCGCGGCTTGCTGCGCAGCGCCGCCGTTTGCGCGATTGCTTACGCGCCACTTGCAGTTTGGTTTGGCCTGCATCCGGGCTGGTTCACAAACCGCTTGCTGCAGGTGTATGCAGCCCGGTCAGTGCCGGCAAGTTTTGCGCGCATGCTCGGCGGGCTGCTGTGGCGCGGCGATCGCAATTGGGTGTTCAACCTGCCCGGGCGCCCGGCGCTGGACGGGCTGCAAGTGCTGCTGTTTGCGGCAGCGCTGGGCAGCAGCGTCTGGCAGCTGCTGCCGCGGAAATCCACAGCGGCGGCGCGGACAAACAGCGCAACGCTGTGGATCTTTCTGCTGTGCGGGCTGCTGCCGGCCGCACTGGCGCCGGATGCGCCGCACTTTGGGCGCGCAGCGGGGGCGCTGCCCGCACTCGCCTTGCTGCTGGCGCTGGGTGCGCTGGCACTGTGGCGCTGGCTGGCCGCAGCAGCCGGGCCGCGCGTTGCGCTGCTGGTGCCGGTGATGTGCGTTGCCTCACTGCCCTTCACAGCGCAAAGTTACTTTCAGCAGTGGGGTGCCAACCACAACCTCTACATGGCATTTGGCGCAGGCGACCTGCAGCTGGCGCAGCGCATCAAGCTCCTGGATGCGGAAGTGTATGTGAGCCCGCAGCCGCAAGACCATCCCACGCTGCGCTATGTGCTGGGCAGCGCCGTGGCGCGCGTGCATTCTTACAACAGCGCAGCCTGTGATCTTTGGCCGGCGAATGGGGCAGCATTTACTTTTGCAAGCGCGTTAGGCGATGGCGGCGTGGAGCCGCCTTTCATACGCGGCTTGTTTCCCGGCGGCATGGCAGCCAGCCCCATCATGCGCGGCGACTTTCCATACATAGTTTTTTGGCAGGTGCCGGCAGGCAGTGCAGCCAGCCTGCCAGAGTGGCAACCGGTTGAAAGACAAATTGGCGACTTCGCGCAGCTGCGCGGCTTTCAAATTGTGCAACCGGTAGCTGCAACGCCGGTGCTGCAGCCGGGCACAGAGCTGATTGTGGATCTTTACTGGCTGGCGCTGGCGCCGAGTGCGCAACCGGCCACGGTTTTTGTGCACCTGCTGCGCAGTGATACCAGCCCGCCGCAGCTGCTGGCGGGCACAGACCAGCCGCCATGCCGCAACCATGTACCAACCACGCAGTGGCACGCCGCCGACATGCTGCGCGACCGCATTGTGCTGCCATTGCCGGCAGTGCTGCCGGCCGGCACTTATGAGTTGAGCGCGGGCATGTACACCTCGGCCAGCGGCGAACGCCTGCCGGTCAGCGGCGGCGAGTCAGCGCTTTCCACCCGCGCCTTGCGCTTGCAAAACATCACGGTGCCGTAGGCGCATCAACCGCCGACGCGCTGCATCTCCTCCCAGTTTTGGCCGGCGCGCGCATCCACGCGCAGCTTTACCGCCAGCGCCAGCGCATTCTCCATCAGCGGCCGCGCCAGCGCCACCAACGGCGCCACTTGCTTGGCCGGGCATTCAAACAGCAGCTCATCGTGCACTTGCAGCAGCAG
>CANNEJ010000104.1 GCA_947503585.1 Anaerolineales bacterium
GGTTCAATGCGCCAAACACAACGGCCGCGATTGCTGCGACACCGCCATTGGCAAGCGTTTGCAGCAGGTCGCGCTGCGAGCCTTTAGAAAATTGCGTTGCAAGCTGCGCCTTTTGCAAACCGCCTACCCGCGAAAGCGCGCTTGAGGAAACGAAAAAACCAATCAGCAGTGTGGCGCCCGGCAAACCTGCCCCGCCAAATACAGCTGTGCCAACAAGCAATGCACCCAGCGCCCCGCTGCGTGAAAGCGCACGCTGGCGCAGCCCAAGCCAGCCAATCAGGGCAGCCAGCGCTGCGCCAATCAAATAATTTTGCAGGTTCAAGTGTTAATAACGTGGCGGCATCCGGGAAAGCTTCCCATCGGACATTGCCGGCAACCAGCAGCATGCTGTTCGCCGCCCATGGCAATGAATTCACTGATAACCTGTTTTCCTTGCACAGGCGCCAGCCCACTGAAAATCATAAAGTTGACACGCTATGCTGCGAGTCGGGCAGCGCCCTCCAGCTGACCAAGCGCACGGCACTCACAAACACTGGGGTTTTGAGCGCTTCAATCGAAACGTAGGTGACATGCTCAAAATGAATTGTTGTGTGTCTGCAGCACACTTTACTGCGCTACACGGCGCGAGACAGCTACAGCTCCCCCAATCTGTCACGAAAGGCACATCTCCATTTCTGTTTATGAAAGAATGCTACGATTCTACGCCATTCCAAGTTTATAAGTGCCAATCTGATCGTCCGGAGTACAACAACGATGCACATACGCTCATTCCAACTGGCTGACCAAACCGCAGTCATCGCACTTTGGCAGATGTGTGAACTCACCCGCCCCTGGAATGATGCCGGCCTTGATATTCAGCGCAAACTGGCTGTCAACCCAGAATGGTTTTTGGTGGGTGAATTACAGGGTGAAGTGGTGGCTAGCGCGATGTTTGGCTATGAAGGCCACAGAGGCTGGGTGAACTATTTGGCAGTGCACCCCGCGCATCAGGGCCAAGGCTTTGCAAGAGCCATGATGGCCTATGGCGAACAACTGCTACTAAGTGCGGGATGCCCAAAACTTAATCTGCAAGTGCGCAGCAGCAATTCCCAAGCTCTGGCTTTTTATGCGCGCCTGGGCTACGGCATTGATGAAGTCGTCAGTTTGGGAAAACGCTTAATTTCAGATCAGTAAGCCAGTTAGGCGCAAGGCACCCCATCATCTTCCGCAAACCGCCTGACAGCAGTGCTGGCAGCTTAGTAGCGGCGGTCGAACGACTGAGACTCCGTTGAACTCATTGGTCGCAATAGGTATCTAACGACAGTCGTTGGGTACACCAACAAGTGCCTGTTAAGCAGCAGTTTTGCGAATACCCATTCACGCACTGGCTTCTCGAGCCACTGCCTCTAGGGCGCCCGATTTGAACGGTAAGTTTGCTCCGAAGGCATGCAGGACATCGAACAAGGACCATAGGTGTAAGCGCACGCGGCGATCGCCGAGTTGACGGACAGTACGGTGCACTAGCAATGAAAGATTGTGCGCAAGCGCGCGATACAGCGATCGACACGCGCAAGTCGGACCGCCTGAGACCACGCGCTTGCGTTCCGCTTTTCGCCCACCAAACATGCGGGCGCACTCTCGCACAGAGGTACGGTGGTTGCCAGCTACGCTGGCGAGGCAGCTAGCATGCGCGCCCAACATCATGCACTCAATATTTTCGCGTCCACCCAACAACTCATCTCACTGACCCCATGCAAAAGTATTTTTTGCCGGCAGGCGCCCGCCGACAATCTCGGCCACGCGCAAGCCTTCATTCCATTTGGCCATGCGCTCGGAACGCGCAAACGCGCCTACCTTCAGTTGCGGCACGCCCCAGCCAACAGCAAGGTGGACAATGATGGTGTCTTCGCTTTCGCCAGAGCGCGCCGACACAATAGGCGCATAACCGACGCGGCAGGTTTCATCAAGCGCTAGTTTTGTTTCAGTGAGGGTGCCGGCTTGGTTCGGCTTTATCAGCACCGCATTGCAGGCGCTGCGGGACGCGGCAGCACTAATCCGGCTGGCATTGGTAACCAGTAAGTCATCTCCCACCACCTGCACTTTTGGCCCGGCCGCCTTGGTAAAGCGCGCGAACGCAGCACCATCATCCTCGCCCATGGGATCTTCAATTGACACAATCGGGTAGCGCTCAAGCCAGCGCAGCAGCATTTCTGAAAGTGCATCAGAGTCAACCTGCGTGTGCTCTAGGCCCAGCTGATATTTACCACCCCTGCCAAAAGTGCTGGCCGCCACATCAATTGCAATCGCAACGTCCGCACCGGGAATTAATCCAGCCTTCTCAATCGCCCTGACCAATGTTTCGACTGCCGTCGCATTAGAATCAAAGTTCGGCCAGAACCCGCCCTCATCCGCCACGCCCGCCAAGTTGCCGGCATCCGCCAACAGCCGGCCGGCTGCCGCATACACGCGGGCAGTCCAATTCAGCGCTTCGGAATATTCCGTGGCACCAATGGGTATCACCATAAAGTCTTGAATATCGACGCGCCGATTTGCGTGGGCACCGCCGCCAAAGATTTGAATTTGCGGCAGCGGCATAGGCCCTTCGCCGCCAAGATATTGCCACAGGGGCTGGTTTGCAGCTGCGGCTGCAGCGCGCGCAACTGCCATCGAGGTTGCAATCATTGCATTCCCCCCCAGGTGGCTCTTCTGCGGCGTGCCATCAAGTGCAATCAAGGCAGCGTCCACACCCGCCTGGTCCGCCGCATCGAGCCCATTGAGCACAGCCGCAATTGGCAGTTGGACATTGGCAATGGCCTGCGTGACATCAAGCCCGCCAAACTGTCCGCCGCCATCGCGCAAGTCCAGTGCCTCGCCCGCGCCAGTGGATGCGCCCGCCGGGGCAATGGCCCGGCCTACGGCACCGCAAGCCAAATGCACCTCCGCCTCAACCGTCGGCCGGCCGCGCGAGTCCCACACCCGCCGTCCGCGGAGCTTCACAATTTTGGTTCGCATCATCGCAACTCCCCCCCCCACTCTTCTACAATCAACCCAAGCGCAGCCGGTGGCGCAGCCAAAAACTGGCTGGCTACACGCCGCACACTACGCCGGGCGCCATTTTCAGTGATGTACTCGACGGGGGATTTGCCGTCAATACGCGCCAACATCAAACCCGGGAGCAGGTGCGCAGCCCGCACCTCTAAGGCTGATGGCAGCTCCCACTTTACGCCGTCCAAATAGTGCCCAGCCAGCGCCAAAAACGAATCCAGCAGCAACCCTTTCTCTGCCGGACGCACCAGACACTTCAACAAAAGGTGATTGAGGCAAAAAGCAAGGTCGAAGGCCGGGTCACCAAACCACGCGCATTCTGCATCCAGAAAAACCGGGCCACTGGGTCCCACCAGGATGTTCTTGGGGCTGACATCACCATGCACCAGCGCACGCTTGGTCCCGGCAGTAACTGCCACCAGCTGCCGCAGCGCCTGTGACAAGTCCGGGTGGCGGCTTGCGGCCGCTTCCAGATAAGGAGCCAGCCGGATCTCGTGGAAAATTGAATCTGACGGAAACAAGCCAGGCATTGCAGGGTCACTGGCAGTGGCTTGGTGGATGATCGCCAGGCGCCTGCCAACTTCCGCTGCCGTCGCAGGCTGAACATAGCCAGTAAGAAGTTGTTGTTTCCATAAAACATATTTCTGCGGATCCAAATATGCGATTGCAAAAATACCGCGATCCTCATCAGCGGCGATTAACTGCGGAACAGCTTCTGGCAGTACTTGCGCAACAGCCCGCAGCCACCGGATTTCGAAACGTGATCGGTCAACCGGTGCCTGCCAGTCTTGCGCCACTTTAAGCTTCGCAAGTGCACGCTTGAATACTATGGGGCCCGCTGCAAGCTCAACTTTCCAGATGTCCGATGACACACCACCCGCCAACGGCTGTGCCGTCGGCTCAACTCCTTTTTGGATGAGTCCCAAGTGACGGAGATCAGCATAAAGCGTTGCGAGTCCGGTCACCGGTTTACAGCCTGGCAATTGCCAATGCAAGCCATCATAGTTACTGATCCAATTCCCCAGGTGTTTGGCTTTGTGATCGGGAGCATCATGACCTTCAAACCGTAAGTGGAGCTTGCGCTACCGGTCTGTGAGGTTGGTTTGCATGTTACCCCGCCAGCAGCAGGCGTATGCAGGCGGCTGCCAGCAGCAGCTGCACCACCGCACTGCCAATCCATAAAGCCATTGCGGCCGGGCGCAAGCGCGCTACTGTGTTCAGCAGCAAGCCCAGCGCGGTATTTACCAGCCAGATTAGCAATCCGCCAAATGGCAGGAAGAGCAAATCCTGTGCGGCGCCATAAACATCGGGTTTTCCGCCGGCGCCAAGCTGCAACGCTACGCGCTGCGGCAGCAAATTAGCGCCCGCCACCAAGAGCAGTGCCAGCGCCAGCGTAAGCGCGGGCGGCGCCAGCAGCAACAGGTACGGCAGGCGCACTTGCTGCAGCCAACTACGGGCAGCGGCCTCTGGTTCGGCAGCAGTTACGGGCGCTTCACCCATGCGCCGCCCTGCGCTGCTATACCTTGCTCAGCCATTCGGCCGAGCGCTTCCCTTTGCCGTTCACCGTTTCAAAAAAAGCATCCTGCAGTGCCTTGGTCACCGGTCCGCGCCGCCCGGCACCGATTGTGCGATGATCGATGGCGCGCACCGGCGTGACCTCAGCCGCTGTGCCGCACACAAACACTTCATCCGCAATATACAACTGGTCGCGCGAGATTTGACCTTCATGCACTGTGTAGCCGGCATCCAGCGCCAGCTTAAACAGCGAATCGCGCGTGATGCCCTCCAAAATGGTGGCGCGCCCCGGCATATAAATTTCGCCATTGCGCACAAGAAAAATGTTCTCGCCGGAGCACTCAGCCAGATAGCCCTCCGGATCCAGCATGATTGCCTCGTCATAGCCGGAGCGCAATGCCAGCGTCTTGGCCATCACAGAGTTCACATAGTTGCCGGTGATTTTGGACTTTGTCATAGTGGCGTTGATGTGGTGGCGCGTGTAGGAAGACACCATCATGTGGACGCCAGCCTCCAGCGCATCCGCGCCCAAATAAGTGCCCCACTCCCACGTGGCAATTGAAACCTTGGGGGTGCTGACATCCAAATTAAGGCCCAGCGGGCCGTCCATATAAAGCAGCGGGCGGATATAGCAGCTGGTGAAGTTGTTCTTGCGGATGGTGGCAATTGCCGCAGCGCACAGCTCTTGCTGGCTGTATGGAAACGCACGGACACCCAGAATGTGGCTGGAGGCGATGAGGCGCTGCATATGGTCTTGCAAACGAAAGACCATACTGCCGGCAGGCGTGGCGTAGCAGCGAATTCCTTCAAACGCACCGAGGCCATAGTGCAGTGTCGGCGAAAGCACCGGCACCATTGCCTGTGCCGTGGGCACCAGCTCTCCATTCATCCAGATGAAGTCGGACTTCATGTACGCAGCTCCTATTGCAAAAATAGCGCAGCCACATGCCACGCTTCGCAGCATTATACAGGCGCCGGCGGTGGAGCCGCGCGCCAAAACAAAACAGCCTCCCGCAAGCGGGAGGCTGTCAGATTGTCAGGGGGTTGCGCCTAGGCTTCTGTAAATTCGCCCTCAACCACGTCCTCATCAGCCTTCTTGGGCGCGCTGCCGTTGGCGCCGGCCTGGGCTGCTGCCTGCTGGTTGAGCACGGCGGCAGCCTGCTCCAGCTGCTGGTTGGCATCCCGAATGCGCGCGGCGTCGTCACCCTTGGCGGCTTCCCGCACATCCCGGATGCGGCCTTCAACCATTTCGCGCGTCTGGCTATCCAGCTTGTCGCCTGCCTCCTGCACAGTTTTTTCTGTTTGGTAGGCCAAGCTCTCAGCGTTGTTGCGCACCTCGGCCAGCTCGCGCAGGCGCTTGTCCTGTGCATCGTGCTGGCGCGCTTCATTAATCAGCCGCTCCACTTCATTTTTGTCCAGGTTGGTGCTGGCCGTGATGGTGACTTTCTGCTCGCGCCCGGTGGCTTTGTCTTTGGCGCTCACGTTCAGAATGCCGTTGGCATCAATGTCAAATGTGACTTCTACTTGCGGCATGCCACGCGGCGCCGCCGGAATGCCCTCCAGCCGAAACTCTCCCATCAACATGTTGT
>CANNEJ010000105.1 GCA_947503585.1 Anaerolineales bacterium
GCCATTGGGGTTGACACAGACCAGGCCATTTCACTGCCCGACTACGCTGGTGCGCTGATGACTTCGGCGCAGAAAGCGATTGATGTGGCGGTGCTTGACCTGATCAAGAAGAATGACGGTGGTGACACGGGCGGTGAGAACTACATTGGCACGCTCGCGAACAATGGTGTGGCAATGGCGCCGTTCCACGACTTCGAGGGCAAGTTTGCAGCGGATCTGGTGGCCGCGGTGGATCAGCTGAAAGCTGACATTGCTTCCGGTGCGGTTAAGGTTTCTGACTATATGACCGCGACTGCCTACAAGGCGTGCGTGGCGTTTGACACGGGCGGCTTGGGAGACAAGGGCTTCAATGACTTGGCAATGAAGGGCCTGGATGATGCAAAAGCCGCGGGCTATGACACCGCGTATGCCGAGGCACAGGGCGCCACGGACTATGCGGGCAATATTCAGCGCTTGATTGACGAAGGCTGCCAGACGGTTATAACCGTGGGCTTCACGCAGGGCGAAGCGACAGTCGCTGCGACGCTTGCAAACCCGGAAATCAACTTTGCCCAGGTGGATGCCACGTGGCCCGAAGCCGGTGCGGACTTCACCCCCGGCACCGCAGATGATCTGCCGTACCCGCCAAACTTCACTGGCTTGGACTTTCAGGTTGACGAGGCTGCAATGGTTGCCGGGTATCTGGCAGCGGGCTACAGCAAGACGGGCAAGATTGGCACCTATGGCGGCGCGCAGTTTCCAGGCGTAACGCGCTTCATGGACGGCATGTATGCCGGCATCAAGTACTACAACGAGAAGAATAAGACAACAGTCAAGTTGCTGGGCTGGGATGCAGCCAAGCAGACGGGCACGTTTGTGGGCGGCGACAACCCATGGGGTGATCCGGCCAAGGGCGAGCAGCTGGCGCAGACCTTCATGGATCAGGGTGCAGACATCGTGCATCCGGTCGCCGGCGGAACTGGCAACGGCACGATCAAGGCCATGCTTGCAGCTGGCAAGTACGCCATTGGGGTTGACACAGACCAGGCCATTTCACTGCCCGACTACGCTGGTGCGCTGATGACTTCGGCGCAGAAAGCGATTGATGTGGCGGTGCTTGACCTGATCAAGAAGAATGACGGTGGTGACATCGGCGGTGAGAACTACATTGGCACGCTCGCGAACAATGGTGTGGCAATGGCGCCGTTCCACGACTTCGAGGGCAAGTTTGCAGCGGATCTGGTGGCCGCGGTGGATCAGCTGAAAGCTGACATTGCGGCCGGCAAGGTTAAGGTTGCCGACTACATGAAGTAGCAGCCCGCTTAATTTACTACACTCCGCCCTCATATCGCGCTGCGGTCTGAGGGCGGACTTTTTTACGAGAGAAAGATTGCCGATGCGGCTTGAACTCAAGGAAATTACCAAGCGCTTTCCAGGCGTGCTCGCAAACGACCGGATTTCCATCTCGGTGGACCGCGGCGAGGTACTGGGATTGCTCGGCGAAAATGGCGCGGGTAAAACCACGCTGATGAACATTCTGTCCGGCATCTACCGGCCCGACGCGGGTGAGATCCTGATTGGCGGCACGGTGCGTAACTTCCACGACCCGCATCAGGCAATCGATGCGGGCATTGGCATGGTGCACCAGCACTTTCAGCTGGTGCCGGTTTTCGATGTTGTCGAGTCGGTGGCGCTTGGCGCAGAGACTGTCACCGGCTGGCTGGGAACCTTTGGTCGCGCGGCTGCGCGCCGGCGGGTTGTGGAGCTCTCTGAACAGCACGGCCTTGATGTGGACCCCGACGCCAAGATTGAAGACCTGCCGGTGGGTGTGCGGCAGCGCGTGGAGATCCTCAAAGCGCTCTATCGAAAGAGCGACATTCTCGTGCTGGATGAACCATCGGCGGTGCTCACGCCGGCCGAAACGCATGATTTGTTCAAGATCATCCGCGGCCTGACGGCGGGCGGGACATCGGTCATTTTTATTACACACAAGCTGGGTGAGGTACTGGAGGTTGCGGACCGGATTACCGTGCTGCGCCGCGGCGCAGTTGCCGGCACTGTGAAGCCGGCCGACACATCGCGCGAGGAACTTGCCAACTTGATGGTCGGTCGCGATGTGGATCTGCTCGTCTCCAAGGGCCCGGCTAAACCGGCGGGAGTGGTGCTTAGCGTAAAGGATGTGCAGGTGATGAACGACCGGCTGCAGATGGCGGTGAAGGGCGTGTCGCTGGAAGTGCGGGCCGGTGAGATTGTGGCCGTGGCCGGCGTGCACGGTAATGGCCAGACCGAGTTGGTGGAGGCGATTGTCGGGCTGCGCACAATTGACTCCGGCGAGATTGTGATTGGCGGTGAAAATGTGGTGCACGCGTCCCCGCGCCGGGTGGCAGACCTGGGCGTGGCGCACATACCGGAAGATCGCATGCGCGACGGGCTGATAGCGGGCATGACTGTCGAAGAAAACTACATTCTGGATTCCTATCATCGCGCGCCGTACAGTTCACGCGGCTGGCTGCACGCGCAAGAAGTGGCAGCGGCTGCCGCGCAGGGCGTGCGCGACTACCACATCCAAACGCCTTCGATAGATACGATTGCCAGCTCGCTGTCCGGTGGCAACCAGCAGAAGGTGGTGGTTGCGCGCGAGTTCTCCCGGCGGGTCAAACTGGTGGTGGCAGCGCAGCCCACGCGCGGGCTGGATGTGGGCTCGATTGAGTACATTCACACGCGCCTGGTGGAGCAGCGCGATGCCGGCGCCGCGATTTTGATTGTCAGCACGGAACTGGATGAGGTGCTGGCGGTGGCTGACCGCATTGCGGTAATGTTCGACGGCCGCATCGCCGGAATTCTGGAGGGCGCTAGTGCCACCCGCGAAGCGGTGGGAATTCTGATGGGAGGTGGAGAGTGACCGTTTGGCGGCGCACCATCCTGCCGGCGCTGATGCCAGTGCTGGCTGTCTTCACGGCGTTTGTGGTGGGGTCGGTCTTCCTGTTCCTCACGGACATTGAAAATCTGAAGCACTTTCCGGGAGACCCGGTTGGCACAATCCTGGCTGGCCTGGTGAACATCGGCAAAGCTTATTCCGCTTTGGTCCTTGGCGCTTTTGGCGTGCCGGCCAAGCTGGCGGCTGCCATGGGCAGCAGCGATCCAAAAGTAATTGCCGGCGCCATTCGGCCGATCACGGAGACCCTGGTGGCATCTTCGCCGCTGATCTTCACCGGGTTGGCTGTGGCAATTTCATTCCGCACCGGTGTCTTCAATATCGGGGTTGAGGGACAGTTCATCATGGGCGCGCTGGGGGCAACAGTTGCCGTGCTGGCTTTGCCAGATCTGCCGAAGCCGCTGCTGCTCATTCTGGCGGTTGTGATTGGCACACTCAGTGGTGCGCTGTGGGGCTTTATCCCCGGTTTTCTAAAGGCGCGCACGGGTGCGCACGAGGTGATCACCACCATCATGCTCAACTATGTGGCGGCACAGGTGGTGCTGTTCGGGCTGCGCTCCGACTTTTTGAAACCGGCGGGCAGTTCAACGCCAATCTCCAAGGTTTTATCCACGATTGTGCGGGTGCCGCTGATCTTTCAGCTGCCGGCAATCCGGCTGCACTATGGCATCGTGGTGGCTTTGATCATGGCTGTGCTTGTGTCCTGGTTCATGTTTAAGACTACCAAGGGCTTCGAGCTGCGCGCAGCCGGTTTCAGCTTAATGGCTGCGCGCTATGCCGGCATGAGTGCCGGCGGTTCAATTATGCTGGCGATGGCGCTGTCCGGCGGGCTGGCCGGGCTTGGTGGCACGCTGGAGGTGCTGGGCACGGTGGGGCAAATGTCGAATGATTTGAGTTCCGGCTTCGGCTTCAACGCAATTGCGCTGGCGCTGCTGGCGGGCAACCGGCCTGGCGGTGTGGTGGCTGCTGCGCTGCTCTTTGGAGCGCTGCGCACCGGTGGCGGCCTGATGCAGGTGAAGACCGGTATTCCACTTGATCTGTTGTTCTTTGTGCAGGCGCTGGTGATTATGTTTGTGGCAGCGCCGGCACTGATCCGGTCCATCTATCGCATTAAGGTGTACAGTGCCGACGGAGTGACGCCGCAATGACAAGCGGGGCGGTTGCGGTGCGGGCGTCGGAAATGGGCGAGGCCGAAAGGCGTGAGCTGCGCGCGGCGCGCGGCCGCGGGCTGGTTATCGCTTTGCTTGGCGCCGGCGCGCTGTGGGCGGCAAGCGGTGCGTTCAAGGTGGCCGCCATATTTTCCTTCTGGCTGTTGGAGCAGGGTGGCGCGGCCTGGACGATCACAACCACTGTTGGCATGTTGTGGCTTGTGGCGGGCAGCGCTGCAATCATTATTGGGGGTATGCAAGCCGGGTTTGGTGCGCGCTTTCCGTGGCGGCAGTCACTATTTGTGATCGCGCCGCTTTATGTGGCGGCCATCCTTGGAGCGCTGCTGGATGGCCAGGTGGCAAACATGACCGGAGTGTTTTCGGGCAGCCTGGAACTTGCGGTGCCGATAACACTGGGTGCGCTGGCCGGAATTTTGTCTGAGCGCAGTGGCATGCTGAACATCGCCATTGAGGGCAAGTTTCTGGTGGGCGCGTGCGCGGGTGCCGTCGCAGCGAGTGCTACTGGCAGTGTCCTTGCCGGGGTGCTGTTTGCCGTGCTGTGCGGCATGGCCGTTGGCTACATGCTGGCGTGGCTGGGCATCCGCCATCAAGTCGATCAGATCATTGCGGGCGTCGTGATCAACATTGGCGCAATCGGGATCACCAACTTTATTTTTCTGCGCGTGCTTGCAAAGAACACCTGGCTCAACACTCCGCCAACCATTGAGAAGATTAAGATTCCGTTTTTGTCCGGCATTCCGGTTCTCGGACCGTTGTTATTTTCGGGTACACCGTATCTGTATGTCATGCTGGCGCTGTTGATATTTTTCTCCTACATGCTGTTTCGCACGCGCTGGGGGTTGCGGCTGCGTGCGTCGGGGGAGAAGCCGTCGGCAGCCGCAACTGTGGGCATCGATGTAATTAAAATTCGTTACCATTCGATGCTGCTGGCGGGCGCGCTAGCCGGTACTGCGGGTTCTTACTTGAGCCTGTCCAGTGCGGGCAGTTTCCAAATGGGGATGAGCGCCGGGCGCGGCTTCATTGCGCTGGCGGCCGTTATCTTTGGCGCATGGAACCCGGTTGGCGCTTTTGGCGCGGCGTTGATGTTCGGGTTTTCGGATGCGATCCAGTCGCTGATGTCCATTCTGGGTGTGGATGTTCCGCCGCAGCTGCTCAATAGTGTTCCATACATTGTGACGATTGTGGTGGTGGCGGGCCTGGTGGGGCGCGTGCGCGGACCCGCTGCCGCGGGCCAGCCGTACACGCAAGGCTGAGGCGGTGGCTGCCAGCCCGCTGGCTAGCAACCAGTTAATCCATTCCGCGCCCACGGCGTTCCGCGTGGCAGCTGCGCCGCGGCGCGCACCGTTTGGCACGGTGGCGCACCCGCTTCCAATAATTATTGACAGTGATCCCGGGCTGGATGATGCGCTGGCGATTGCGCTCGCGGTGGCGCAGCCGGAGCTAAATTTACTGGCCGTCACCACGGTGGGCGGCAATGCGGATGTGCGCCACTGCACGCTCAACGCGCTGCGCTTGCTGCATGCCTACGGGCGCAGCGATATTCCGGTGGCGGAAGGCGCGGCGGGCCCGGTGCTGGGTGAAATTGTGCGCGCAACTGAGGTGCATGGCGAAACCGGAATCGGGAACACGCGCCTGGAGCCATCGCCGGTTGCGGTGCAGCGCGAAGGGGCCGTGGCGCTGATGGCGCGGCTTTTGCATGAACACGCGCAGCCGATTACGATTGTGCCGATTGGGCCGCTGACAAATATTGCGCTGCTGCTTAAACTGCACCCGGAGCTGGTGCCGCGCATTGCGCATGTGTGCTTGATGGGTGGTTCTATTGGCGAAGGCAACGCCACTGTCTCCGGTGAATTTAATATCTACGCGGACCCCGAGGCGGCGGACATTGTGTTCCGCTCCGGTGTGCCAATCACAATGATCGGGCTCGATGTAACGCATCAGGCGCTGCTTGATCGCGCCTCGGTTGCGGCGCTGCAGGCGCTGGGCCGCACTTCCGCGCGCATTGCGGCCGAGCTGCCGGCGTATGCGCTCG
>CANNEJ010000106.1 GCA_947503585.1 Anaerolineales bacterium
CGGTGCAGTTCTCAAGCATTTGCTCAATGTGGTCGGCCACGCGTGCCAGCTCGTCAAATGCGGCGGTGTCCAGCCGGCCCTGCCACGCGCGGGCCAGCAGCCAAAGCAGCGCAAGCGAGTTTACATAGGTCTTGCTTGATACCGTGGCTTCGGCGCCGGCGTGGAGCGCAAGAACCGTGCGGGCAGTGCGCGCCAGCAGACTATGCGGCTCATTGGTAATCGCCAGCAGCGCGCTTGCGGCGCGCAGTTGGGCGCATACCGGCTGCACTTCCGCACTGGCGCCGGATTGCGAAACGAACACAACAGTTTCTGCGCGCTGCAGCCAGACATTGCCCGGCTGCAGCAGGTCTGCTGCTTCGAGTGCCAGCGCTGCAATGCCGGTGCGCTGCAAGTGGCGCGCGGCCAGCAGCCCGGCGTGGTGGGATGCGCCCATGCCTAAAAACAGCGGCTGCCCGCCCGGCGGGTGCGCCAGCAGCAGCTTGCGCGCTGCGGGCTGCTGGTACGCTGCAGCCAGCGCGCGCAGCGCCGCCGGTTGCTGGCGCATCTCATCAAAAAACTTGCTCATACTGCTTCTGGCTCCAGCGAGCGATTATAAAGCCGGGCTTTCCGGCCCGGCAAGAAACTGCAGGAGTGCCTGGTTGAAGGCCTGCGGCTGCTCCACCATGATGGCGTGCCCGCCGTTCAATATCAGCTGGTGTGCCCCCGCAATGCCTTGCACAAGCCCGGCCTGATTTTCCGGCCGGACGGTTTTGTCCTGGCTGCCGGTGATCACCAGCGTGGGCACGCGCACTTCGGCCAGCCGCGCCTGCACATCAAAGCGCGCCAGGGCAAGCATGGCGCTGCGGTAGGCGCGCACATCGGACTGTAAGATCTGCCGGTAAAACACAGCGCGCCAATCTTCTTGCGCGGGCAGAGGGAACACATGCTGCGTTACGGCGCGCGCCTGGCTGGGCAGGCCGCGCAGGTGCAGCAGCAGGTAACGCCGCACATAATAAAGCAGCTGGCGCGCCCCGCGCGCGCGCAGGCGCGCAAACGTGCTTACCAGCACCAGACGCTGCACCAGTTGCGGGTAGTCCAGTGCAAGCTGCAGTGCCACGGTGCCGCCCATGGAAATGCCAACCACACATGCGCCCGCGGGCTGCAGCGCGTGCAGCAGCGCTGCCACTTCAGCTGCCACATCGGCAATTCGCCAGCGTCCGCCGGCGAAGGGTGACTGGCCAAAACCCGGCAGGTCCGGCACCAGCACGCGCCAGCCGGCACTGCGCAATGCGCCGGTTTGTCCCTGCCAGCCCGCAGTGTTGGAGCCCAAGCCATGGACGAGCAGCACGCTGCGGGCTGCGTTCGCGTTTAAATCCAAATGATGCAGCACGGGCGGCCGCTGGCTATTGGGCTGGCGCGCAGAACATAAAAAATATCGCACTAAACCGGCAGGCGCCGGCATCCAAATAATTCAGGGGTGGCTTCTCGCGCCGGCAGAAACCGGCGAGCGGCACAAACATCTTGAGCGAAGCTACCGCTTGCACAGTTCTTGGATGCGCCACACTAAAGAGCCTGTGTCCGGCGCGGTTGGCCGGTACTTGGCGCATGTGCTCGAACTGATGGGGGCCGCCACAAACCACGGCGGATCACTTTGGCATTCAAGGTAACCGTATCAGGCGATGGTCATGAAAACTTTGCTGAGCTTGAGCCCGCACGCAAAAAATTTGCGGGAGTGTTGGTTATGCGCCGATGTTAACAGTGCGCCAAGTGTGCGTGTGCTGGCCGCCGCCCGGCGCGGTGCTACGCGTGGCCGGCAGCCGGCGCGGGGCGCGCGGGCGCGGGAAACTCCACGCGCACGCGGGCCACTGCCAGCCCGTCTACCGCCAGCACGGAGAAGTGCACCGTGTCTTTGTGCGTGTAGCGGTCGCCCACCTGGGCAGGGCGCCCCAACCATGTATTCATCAAACCGCCCACTGTCTCCACTTCCGGCAGAGTTCCGGCTTCGCCAAGGTCAGCGTAATCCTGCAGCTCCTGCACCAGGCAGTTGCCGTTCAGCTCCAGTACACCCGGCGCCAGCTCCGTCAGCGGCTCGTGCTCCTGGTCAAACTCGTCGCGCACCTCGCCGACCACCTGCTCCACCAGATCCTCAAGCGTGACGAGCCCGGCGGTGCCGCCGAACTCATCCACCACCAGCGCCATGTGCAGGCGCTGGCGCTTGAAGGCCGCCATCAGTTCGCCAATTGAGTAAGACTCGGGCACTATTGGCGCTGTGCGCATCAGCAGCCGAATATCAAACGCTTCGCCGCGCGCGCGCAGGCGGTGATGCGCCAGATCCCGCACATGCAGCACGCCGATCACACTGTCAATATCTGCTTCGTAAACCGGGAAGCGGCTGAAGCGGCTGGTGGTCACCAGGTTCAAAATGTCCGGCAGCGGCATTGTGGAAGGGATGCCCTGAATTTTTATGCGCGGGGTCATTACCTGGTTTACCTGGCGCTCGCTGAAGTTAAATATGTTGAGCAGAATCTCTTCTTCTGAATCGCGCAGCAGCCCGCCCTGTTTGCTCTCGGCCACAATCTGCTCCAGCTCTTCGGTGGAGTGCAGGCTGGCATGCCCCGTAGCGGGCGGCACGCCAAATGCGCGCAGCAGGCGGGAGCCGATGGCATTGAGAGTGCGCGTTGGCCAGAGCAGCAGTAGGCGCAGCGCCTGCATCGGGCGCGCCACATGGAGCGCCATGGTGCGCGGGTTTTCCAGCGCCAGCGCCTTGGGCACCATCTCTCCCACCACAATGTGCAGGTAGGAGAGCAGCCCCAGGCTCAGCACGTGCCCGGCGCTTTGGGCCGCGGCCACCGGCACGCCGGCCAGCAATTGCAGGTAGGCCGCGGCAAAGTCTGCCAGCAGCGGCTCGCTGTACACGCCCAGCCCCAGGGATGCAATCGTTATGCCCAATTGCGCGGTGGCAATATATTCATCTTGCGCCTGCGGGTGCTCCAGCACGGCCAGCACCGAGCGCGCCACGGGGTTGCCTTGGTCCACAAGTTCTTCTATTTGGGTGGGACGCACGCCGATGATGGCAAACTCGGCAGCAACCAACAACCCATTGAGCGCCACCAGCCCGGCCACCACGAGCAGCGCCAGCAGCAGTTGCGGCGCAGCGGGCAGCGCCTGCAGTCCGGCAGCTGCCGGCAGGATGGCTGCAGCCAGGCTATTCACGCGCTGCCACCGCCCACTCGCCCACTTGCGTTTGCACCTTTGGCCCCAGCAGCAGCGAAACTTCCAGCACGGCAAGCTCGTCAATGCTTTCCACCCGCACGGAGATGCCCGGCACGCCGAGCGTCACTTCGTCGCCCACGCTGGGGCGCCGCCCAAGCGCTTCAAACACCAGGCCGCCGAGCGTGTCCATCTCGTGCTCGGGCAGGCCGAGTGCGAGATACTCGTTTACATCCTCCACCAAAAGTTCGCCGCGCAAGAAGAGGCGTCCGGTTTTATCTGTCGAGACGAGCGCATTTTCTTTGGCGTCAAACTCATCCTGCAGTTCGCCAAAAATTTCTTCGAGCAAATCTTCCATGGTGATGATGCCGGCGGTGCCGCCATATTCATCGAAGACGGCGGCCATGTATTGATGCTTGGTTTCAAGAACAGTCCAGACGGCGGCGAGCGGCAGCGTCTCCGGCACAAACACCGCCTCGCGCAAAATCTCGGCCAGGTTTTCGCGCCCCTGCACCTGCAGGCGCAGCACATCTTTGATGTGCACAAAGCCGATGATTTGGTCGATCGTGTTGCGGTAGAGCGGGATGCGGCTGTGGCCGGCTTCGCAAGCACCCTGCAGCAGCGCCTGTACGCTGCTGTCTACCGGCGCCGCGTACAGGCGGGTGCGCGGGGTCATCACCTGGCGGGCCACGCGGTCGCGCAGGCGCAGCGTGTTGCGCAGCATTTGGCGCTCGTCGGCATCCAGCACGCCGCCGGCGTGGCTGTCTTCCACCAGCTGCTCAATTTCTTCGGCGGAATGCAGACTGCCGCGCACCGGCGCAGCGCTGCGGCCCAGCAGGCGCAGCAGTAAAAGTGCGCTGCCGTTTAGCAGCCAAATCAGCGGCGAAAAAATTATTTGTGAAGCGCGCATCGGCAGCATGCTCGCCAGCGCCGTGCGATGCGGGTATTGCAGCGCAAGTGACTTGGGGATTAGTTCGCCCAGCAGCACCAACAGGACGGTGAGCAGCAACAGGACGATGGTGGCGGCCAGAGAATGCGATTGTGTGCCGCCGAGCAGCGGGGCCAGGCGCGGCGCAAGTACAGCCTCGCCGTAGGCGCCCAGCAGCAGGCCGGTGAGCGAGATGCCCACCTGGCAGGCTGCCACAAGCTGGTCGAGCTTGCGCGGGTCCTCAAGGATGGGCAGCAGCTGGCGCGCAAAGCGGTTGCCGGCAGCTGCCAGCTGGCTGATGCGCGTACGCCGCGACTTTACAACAGCAAACTCCGCACCTACGTACAGCGCGGTCAACCCCGTCAGCAGCGCAATGATTATGAAGCTAGATAACAAGCAAGATTGCGGCAGGCACGCTGTGTTGCGTACGGTGCCCGGCTGATCCCCCTGACCGATGATTATAGTGCAGCGTAAATTACACTGCTTTGGCACGGTGCCTGTCTGCAGCCCGCTGGCGCAAACCGCTTTGTTTGCCGCAGTCCGGACCGGCAAGATTAGTGTACTCACCACTGGAAAGTTGTGTCCTGCGCGCCGGGTAACTCTGAATGAATCACCGGACGTGCACCCGCTGGCTATAATCGCAGCAGTTGCCGGAACGGCCAGTGTCCCTGCAATTTGGCTGCATGCTCCCGAATTCCACCCAAATCGAGCGCACTTTTTGCGCCTGCAAGCTACGGCTTGCATTGATGTTTGCGGCAGCAGTGCTGGCGGGCTGCGGCACCGCCGCGGTTAAGGCGCGGGCGGCAGCCGTTGCGCGGCTGGTTGTGCGCCCGGGAAGCACGGCCGCTGCCGGTACGCTGCCGAATATGCCGACGCTCCTGCCGGCGCTGCCCACGCCCGTTCCGGTGCCCACGCTTGTGCCCTCAGCTGCCAATCCGCTGGGCTGCGACGGAAGTGTGTTTGACCGGGTAATGGAGCAAATGCTGCCAATGGCAACCGAACTGCCGGCCGTCGGCGCAGAGTGGCAGGCACAACAGGCCATGCCCGGGTTTGCAGAAATACAGCAAGCGTTGCAAGCGCGCCTGCCGGCGGGCGGCTCGCTGGCGGTGCTGCGCAGCGGCTGGCAGTGGGCCATCATTCCGCAGGATGCGGCCGGACAAATTCTGTGGGCGTGGGATGCGGCCGCGCGCCGCTTTCAATTACGCCCCGAGTATGCCGGCCCGCTGCAAGTGCTGCCATTTCCGGCGGGCGAAGCGCCGGCCTACGCGGCGCTGCATGGCGGCTGCCTCGTGCTGCAAATTTCACCGGACGGCACGGTGCCGCAGTACCAAATTGATCCGCGCGCAACGGAAGATTTGTGGGTGGATGTGGCTGAGACGCTGAACGCCGGCGCGGCCTTTGAATCATTCTGGGCAGACGCGCTGGGCATCGAACTGCCCAAGCAGCTGACGGCCGAAACGCAAATACTCAACTCCAGCGGCAAGGTTGCACTGCGCTTCAAGCTGCAGTTTAGTGCTGCGCTTATGAAGCCCACCGGCATTATGCGTGTGCGCCTGTCGCCGCGCGCGCTGCAGCAAACGGGCACATTGCTGCTGGGCTTGCTGGCTGCGCAGCAGCTTGTGCCGGAGTGGGGCGATGTGACAACCTATGCGCCGCTGTACGCGGAAGATTTTGGCGCAAATCCGGCGGTGCTGCTTCACACGCCGCAACCAGCGCAACGGCCGCTGGTGTTGCAAGCCGCTACAGCGCGCCTCAGGCGCGGCGCGCCATTCTTCTTTGATGACCGCTTCATGGGCTCGCGCGCGCAAGCGGGCGTTGCTGCAGCGCCGGCGGGTGCGCTGCAGGAGATCCGCGCACTGCGGCTGGTGCAGGCCACGCGCCCGGAGCTTGCAACTGCCAGTGCTTACTTGCAGCAGGCTGGCATTTCGTACCGCACTTGCGCAGAGCTGGCGCTGTGTGCCAGCGGCTGGCTGGAGAGCGTGGCTT
>CANNEJ010000107.1 GCA_947503585.1 Anaerolineales bacterium
GTGGGAGCGGGCGCTGCAGCGCTGGCGTGCATTGCCAAGTGATGCCGCAGCCCAATTCGACAAATCCATCACCATTGCGGCCGCTGAGCTGGAGCCGATGGTTACCTATGGCACCAACCCCGGCATGGGCGTGCCCATCACCAGCCGCATCCCGGATCCGGCGCAAATCAGCAACGCAGCTGCGCGCGCGAGCATTGAGCAGGCTTTGGAATATATGGGACTGCAGCCGGGGCAGGCATTGCTGGGGCAGCCGATAGATGTTGTCTTTGTGGGCAGCTGCACCAACGGGCGCATCTCTGACCTGCGGCTGGCTGCCCAAGTGATGCGTGGCCGGCGCGTTGCCAGCGGCGTGCGCATGCTGGTGGTGCCGGGCTCGCAAGAAGTGAAGCGCCAGGCCGAGCAGGAAGGCCTCGACCGCGTCTTCCGCGAGAGCGGCGCGGAGTGGCGCGAAGCCGGTTGCTCCATGTGCATTGCAATGAACGGCGATCAGCTGCGTCCCGGGCAGCGCGCCGTCAGCACCAGCAACCGCAACTTTGAAGGCCGGCAGGGCAAGGGCGGCCGCACATTCCTGGCTTCACCGTTGACCGCGGCTGCATCCGCCGTCAGCGGCCACATTGCAGACGTGCGCACACTGCTCTAAAACCAACGATGGCTAAATTCACCACGCTCACATCCCGCGTCATTCCGCTGCCGCGGATCAACATCGACACGGACCAGATCATTCCGGCGCGCTACTTGAAAGTGACCGACAAAGCCGGACTGGGCGATGCCTTGTTTGCGGACTGGCGCTACGCCGCGGACGGCACGCCCAACGCGGATTTTGTGCTCAACCAGCCGCAGCACCGCGGCGCGCAGATCCTGCTGGCCGGCGACAACTTCGGCTGCGGTTCCTCGCGCGAGCATGCGCCATGGGCGCTCACCGCGTGGGGCATTCGCGCCGTCATCACTACCGATGTGGCCGACATTTTTCGCAGCAACGCGCTCAAGAACGGACTGCTGCCGATTGTGGTGTCCGGCGCAGCGCATGCCAAGCTGCTGGAGTTTGTGGAAGAGCTGCCCCAGTGCGAACTGCAGATTGACCTTGCCACGCAGCAGATGACACTGCCGGACGGCAGCCTCGTGCAGTTTCCAATTGATGAATTCTCCAAGACCTGCCTGCTGCAGGGCGTGGACCAGCTGGGTTACATCCTCAACTATAGCGAGCGCATCACCGCTTACGAAGCCACGCTAGCCGGCTGAGTGCGGCGCTGCGGGCTGCGCGGCCATGGTGCCCCCAACCCAACCCTGATGACTGCCATCCAAATTTACGACACCACGCTGCGCGATGGCACGCAGCGTGAGGGTGTTTCACTTTCGTGCGATGACAAGCTGCGCATTGCGCAGCGCCTGGACGAATTGGGGGTTGCGTACATTGAAGGCGGCTGGCCGGGCTCCAATCCCAAGGATGTGGAGTTCTTTCAGCGGGCCGGCCAGCTGCAGCTGCGGCATGCGCGCATCGCTGCGTTTGGCGCCACTTGTCACGCGGGCAGCCAGCCTGCGGCGGATGCCAACCTGCGCGCACTCCTCGACGCGCACACGCCCGTGTGCACCGTGGTTGGCAAGTCCTGGCTGCTGCATGTGACCGAAGTGCTGCAGACCACTGCCGCCGAGAACTTGCGCATGATCACCGAAAGCCTGGCCTACCTGGCAAGCCAGGGGCGCGAGGTGATTTACGATGCCGAGCACTGGTTTGACGGATACCGCGCCGATGCGCAATATGCGCTGCAGACACTGCGGGCCGCGCAGCAGGGCGGCGCCACAATCATTGTGCTGTGCGACACCAATGGCGGCACGCTGCCGCACGAGGTGGATGCCGTGGTGCGGGCGGTGCGTGCGCAGCTGGATGTGCCGCTGGGCATTCACACTCACAACGACAGCGAGTGCGCCGTGGCCAACACGCTGGTGGCAGTGCAGGCTGGCTGCCAGCATGTGCAGGGCACCATCAATGGCTATGGGGAGCGCTGTGGAAACGCCAACTTGTGCAGCATTATTCCGGAGCTGCAGCTAAAGCTCGGTTACGCCTGTCTGCCTGCGGCGCAGCTGGCACGCCTCGCAGATACCGCGGCATTTGTCGCAGAGCTGGCAAATCTGGCGCCTGACGAGCATGCGGCGTTTGTGGGTAAGTCTGCGTTTGCGCACAAGGGCGGCATTCATGTGGCCGCCATGCGCCGCAACACGGAAAGCTACCAGCACATTGATCCGGCGCTGGTTGGCAATGCAACGCGCACGGTTGTGTCCGAGCTTTCCGGCCGCGCCAACTTGCTGGCCATGATTGAGGAACACGGGTTAGCATCCAGCAGCGCGGATATCAGTACAGTACTGGCCGAGATCAAGCAGCTTGAGGCACAGGGCTTCTCGTTTGAGGCGGCCGAGGCTTCGGTGGCGCTGCGCTTGCGCCGCCACGACCGCAGCTATCGCGCGCCGTTTGAGCTGGTGGACTTTGTGTGCACGGTGGAACACCGCCAGGGCCGCGGCTTGGTGGCCGAGGCCAGCGTAAAGGTGAGCGTGGCCGGTGGCGAGTATCACACCGTGGCCGATGGCAATGGCCCGGTGAACGCGCTCAACCGCGCGCTGCGCAAGGCACTCGCGCCGATGTATCCGCGTGTAGAGGAAATTCATCTTTCCGATTACAAGGTGCGCATCCTGGATGAAGCCAACGGCACAGCCGCAACCACGCGCGTGCTGATTGACCTGTACAATGGTGCGCGGCGCTGGAGCACAGTCGGCGCCAGCACCAATATCATCGAGGCCAGCTGGCAAGCACTCGCTGATGGCATCGAATACGGATTAACCCTCGCATGAATATCGCAGTCATCACCGGCGATCCGCGCAAGCCAGACGTGGTCCGCATCGAAGGCAAATACAACGCAGATGATCACGAGGACCTGCGCCACCTGCACGCAGCGCTGGCGGAGCTGGAGACCCGGCGCGGTTACAAGGTGCGCTATCTGGACAACCACGACACATTGCTCAACGACTTGCAGCAGTTGAAGGCTGAGCACAGCATTGATCTTGCGGTTAACTTCTGCGATGAGGGTTTTGGCAACCGCAACTCCACCGATGTGTGCATTCCGGCACTACTGGAAATTTTGCAGCTGCCCTTCACCGGCTCTGGCTCGCATACCATCTCGCGCACCGGCGACAAGAACGGCGTGCGCGGCATGCTGCAGGCGCTCAACATTTCCATTCCGCGCTTTCACTATGTGCAGCCCGGCGATAACACACTTACGCTGCCGTTTCCATTTCCGGCGCTGGTGAAGCCAAACAGCATCGGCGGCAGCGTTGGCATTACCGCGGATTGTGTGGCGCACAATGCGCAACAACTGCAGCATGCGGTGGCAATTACCCGCGAGCGCTTTGGCGCCTCCGTGCCGGTGCCCGTGGAGGAGTTCCTCACCGGCCGTGAGTTCAGCATGGGCATGCTGGGCAACCCGGACGACGGCTACAAAGTGCTGCCGTTGCTGGAGGTGGACTTTAGTGTGCTGCCGGAAGGCACGCAGCCGCTGTGCGGCTGGGAATCAAAGTGGGATTACGAATCTGACTATGCAAACTTGTTTGGTTGTGCCAAGCAGGCGCACCTTGAGCCGGAAATGATGCAGCAAATGGTTGATGATTGCGTGCGCATGGCGCGCCATCTGGAGATTCACGACTATCTGCGCGCGGACTGGCGCCTGGATGTTGACGGCCAGCCGCGCATGCTGGATGTAAACCCCAACAGCAGCTGGTGCTGGAACACCTTCCTGGCGGAGATGGCCGAGTGGGACGGCATTTTCTACGCGGATCTGCTGGATTTGATTTTGCAAGCGGCACTCAAGCGCTACAAACTTGTGCCCGCCAATGGCAGCTGAAGTGCGCCTGCAGCCGGCCGCGCAAAAAGTTGCGGATGCCGCGGCTGCGCTGGGGCTTGCAATTGAAGTGCGTGAGTTTGATGAAAGCACGCGCACTGCTGCTGAAGCCGCCGCTGCCGTCGGCTGTGCGCTGGGGCAGATCGTGAAGAGCCTGGTGTTCCTGGCAGCCGGGCAGCCCGTGCTGGCGCTGGTGTCTGGCAGCAACCAGCTGGCCACGCCCAAGCTGGCAGCGCTATGCGGCACATCCGGCAAGCAGGTGCAGCGTGCTGATGCCGACGCGGTGCGCGCCGCAACCGGCTTTGCGGTGGGTGGCGTGCCGCCCTTTGGGCACGTTGGCGTGCTGCGCGTCTTCATTGATGAAGACCTTGGGCAGTACCCCACCGTTTGGGCAGCCGCCGGCACACCACATGCCGTTTTTGAAATCGAGTTCGCTGCATTGCAGCGCGCAACCGGCGGCCTGTGCGCCGATCTTAAATCTCAATGAAATGGCCGGGTGCGCCACGCCAGGGTGAATAACTAAATGGACGCAAAGATTATTGTGCTGCCGGGTGACGGCATTGGGCCGGAAGTGACGGCTGCGGCGCAGCTGGTGCTGCAGGAAGTGAGCACGCGCTTCGGGCATAACCTGCAGCTCAGCGAGCGCCTGATGGGCGGCTGTGCGATCGATCGCAGCGGCCGGCCCATCACAGAAGAAACCTTGGCGGACTGCGCGGCTGCTAATGCGGTGTTGCTCGGTGCGGTCGGCGGCCCCAAGTGGGATGACCCGCGAGCCCAAGTGCGGCCGGAGCAGGGCCTGCTGGCACTGCGCAAGGGCCTGGGCGTGTTTGCAAACCTGCGCCCGGTGCGGCCGCACCCGCAGCTGCTCAAGGCATCGCCGCTCAAGCGCGCGCTGCTGCGCGGCGTGGATCTGCTGGTGGTGCGCGAGCTGACCGGCGGCATTTATTTTGGCGAGCGCGGCCGTGGCCTGCAGCCGGACGGGCGCGAGCGCGCCTTTGACACGATGGTGTACTGGGACTATGAGGTTGAGCGCATTGTGCAGCTGGCCTTCAAGCTGGCGGCCGGCCGGCGCAGCAAAGTAACCTCGGTGGACAAGGCCAACATTCTGGACACGTCGCGCATGTGGCGCGCCGTTGCCACCAAAGTCGGCGCGCAGCATCCGCACATTGCGCTGGACCACCAGCTGGTGGATACCGCAGCCATGCGGCTTGTGGCACAGCCCGCAGCATTTGATGTGGTGGTCACGGAGAACATGTTCGGCGACATCCTAACGGATGAGGCTGCCGTGCTGACCGGTTCGATGGGCAATCTGCCGTCTGCATCGCTCAGCGGCAACGGCCCCGGCCTGTACGAGCCCATCCACGGCTCGGCGCCGGACATTGCCGGCAAGGGCATTGCAAATCCTGTTGGCGCAATTCTTTCTGTGGCACTGCTGCTGCGCCACTCGCTGCAGCTGGAGCGTGAAGCGGTGGCGGTTGAGAAGGCGGTTGACGGTGCGTTGCGCGCTGGCTGCCGCACGGCGGACCTGCAGCCGCTGCAGGCGCTATCCACTATGCAGATGGCGGCTGCCATCGTGCAGCGCCTGCCCAAACGCTAGCCGGCCATGATCAAGGTTGCTTTCCAGGGCGAGCGCGGCGCATACTCCGAGGCTGCGGCGATTGCATACTTTGGCGCGCAGCTGGAGCCGGTGGCGTGCACTACGTTTGACGATGTGTTTAATCGCGTGCTGTCCGGCGATTGCGAGAACGGCATTGTGCCAATTGAGAACACGCTGGCCGGCAGCATTCACCGCAACTATGATTTGCTGCAGCGCCATCCGCTGGCCATCATCGGCGAAAAGATCTTTCGTGTGCGCCACTGCCTTGTGGCGCATCCCGGCGTTGTGCTGGCGGACATCCGCAAAATTATTTCGCACCCGCAGGCGCTGGCACAGTGCGAGGGCTACATCACGCGCCTCGGCGTGGCGCACGAGCCGTGGTACGACACGGCCGGCGCGGTCAAATCATTAAGCGAGAGCGGGCAGCGCGACCATGCCGCGATTGCCTCGCGGCGCGCGGCAGAGGTGTACCAGATGCACATCCTGGCCGCGGACATTGAGGACGATGATGCAAACTACACGCGCTTCCTGGTGCTGGCGCGTGCCGGGCAGCGCCCCGGCGGGTCTGCGGTCAAAACATCGATTGTGTTTTCGCTGCCGCGC
>CANNEJ010000108.1 GCA_947503585.1 Anaerolineales bacterium
GCGGGCAGCAGCTGCGCATCCACGACGGCAACATCCGTGTTTGCAATCACGGCGCGGGCAGCAATCACCTCCCCGCTGGCCAGCCGCACGCCCGCCACGCGCTGCCGCTTTTGATGCGGATGCAGCTCAATGGCAGTGACCGCAGCACCAGTGCGAATCTCCACCCCCAGCTTCCGCGCCACACCTGCCAGCGCGGTGGCAATCGCATACACACCGCCGCGCGGATACCACACCCCGCCATTCAATTCCACATGCGCCACCACTGAAAGCAGGGCGGTTGCCTGGTACGGGCTGGCGCCCACATAGGTGGCAAAGCGCCCCAGCAGCTGGCGCAAATGGGGATGCTGCACATGCGCGCAGATAGCAGCCTGCATGCTGCGCAAGGCCTGCCCGCCCGCAAAGACCGCATCCGCAACCGATACCTGCCGCAGGCTGGCAAACGCCGGTGGCGGCCCAAACGTGAACACTGGCGCGGTGATGTTATACAGGCGCGCTGCATACGCCAGATACTTTTGGTAGCCGGCCACATCGCGTTCATTCAGGCGCGCAATTTGCGCGAGCGTGTCCGGCAAGCTGCGCGCAATGTCCAGCGTACTGCCATCCGCAAAAAAGTAGCGCGTCAGCGGATCAACCGGCAGCAGTTCCAAGTGGTCTTGCATGCGCTGCCCGGCTGCGACGAACAAATCTTCGAGTACCGCGCGCATGGTGATTACGGACGGGCCGGTGTCAAAACGAAAACCGGCAGCGCGCACCTCGGACATTTTTCCGCCGACGGCTGCGTTGCGCTCCAGCACCAGCACGCGCTGCCCGGCCGCAGCCAGCCGGATGGCGGCAGCCAGCCCGCCCATGCCGGCACCAATCACCACTGTGTCAGGCGCTGGCATAGGTGCGCCCCTTCCAATTTGCGCCACCGCGCCAGTGCCACTGCAATGCCCGCAGCGCAACCACCGTCATTAGCAGCGCGGACAGCGGCATCAGCAGTGCATCCCAAACGCGCTGGCGCGAGAAGGCAGCCGTCAGCGCGCGCACGCCTATTCCCAGCGCGCTTAGCAGCAGCGCCAGCAGCGGATACCCCGGCAGCGGAGCTAGCCAGCCCAGCAGCAGCCAAACCGGCGGCAGCACAAACACCGCGCAGTGCAGCAGCGTGGACAGCAGCAGCGCCACAGTACCGCCATGCCCGGCGCGAATGTTTTTTGCAAAGCCATCGCGCACGGTGCTCCAGTTTGTGTACATGCGCGTGCGCACCAGGCCGTTGCCGTCCGCCATGCGCAGCTGCAGGCGGTTGTGCTTGATGGCGTACGCGAAGGCCATGTCTTCCACAATGTTGGCGCGCACAGCTGCATGCCCGCCGCTGCGCAAGTAGGCACTGCGCCGGAATGCAAGGCACTGGCCATTGGCTGCCGCAAACACCGGCCACGGCAGGTAATGCACCGCCAGCAGCGGCAGATACGCCAGCACGGCCAGCGCAATCAATGGCACCAGCAGGCGCTCCGCCCAGGTGTCCGTTTGCTGCGTGGGCCATACCGTAAGTAAGTCCGCGTTCAGGGCTTGCATTGAATTGGCAAGCGCAGCCAGCGCCGGCGGCTCCCAGGTTACGTCTGCATCCGTAAAGACCAGGATGCTGCCCTGCGCTGCATCTGCCAGCTGCTGGCAGGCATAGTTTTTTCCCAGCCAACCAGCCGGCAAAGGCAGCCCCGTCAGGACGCGCACACGCACATCGCCGGCAGCCGCAGCGAGCGCTGCGGCGTGCGTGCCGTCCGTCGATTGGTCATCGAGCAGCAGCAGCTCAAAGTTTGAATGCGTTTGCGCGCGCCAGGCACGGACCGTGCGGGCGATGCCGTCCACCTCGTTGCGCATTGGAATGCAGACCGAAATGCGCCCGAGCGCAGCGCTGGCAGCCGCATCAGTTGCGGGCGCAACCGGCGCGTTGAGGCGCGGAAACGTCAACACATTCAACAAAGCCGTGAGGCCAAACACCAATAACGCCACGGCAACCAGCGCCACCAATACATTGAAAGCAGCCAACATGGCGTCAGGACAGCCAGCGCTTTACCCAGCCGCGCAGCGCAACCGGGCGCCCAAAATCTGCGCGATGCTTTGCCAGCAGCACAATGCACATAATGCCCCATGCCGCCAGCAGCACACTGTCCGGCTGCACCAGCGCCAAATATGCACCCATTGCGAGCAGCGCAGTCAGCACTGCCAGCCCGGGATTGTCCATCGTAATGTAAGCGCCCAAGAGCGCAACGCTTGCCACGAAAGGCACCCGCCACAGCGTCAATCCGATCCAGATTCCCAGCGAGACCGACAGCGACTTGCCACCGCGAAAGTTGAGGAAGGGCGAAAACGCGCTGCCCGCCAGCGGCGCCAGCGCCACCAAAAGCAGCGGCAGGCCGCGATAGGCAAACACATAATGCGCCAGCCCCACGGGCAGTGCGCCTTTGGAAATATCAAGCATGAACGCAGGCAGGCCAACGCGCCAGCCGCCCAGGCGCAGCGCATTGGTGGCACCCGGATTGTGGTCGCCGGCCTCGCGCACATCGCGCCCGGTCAGCCAGCGGCCCACCCACAGCGAAAGCGGCAGCGACCCGCAAAGCAATGCAAACGCGGTCAGCGTCAACAATCCAATCAAGGGCGGCATCACCAACATTTCAAGTCCTGGCCTTCGGCTGCGGTTGAGTGTTTGGGGGCAAAAGTTTAATGTGCTGCGGTATCGGTCACAACCACGGCAGCGCGGCGCACGTAAGCCCACGCCAGCATGCTGCCCATGCCTGCCAGGCCAGCCACGCCCGGGCCAGCCAGCTGCCAGAACAAAAGCTGGCCGATAGTTTGCAGCGCGCAAGTGATGGCGTAGATCGTCAGCAACGGTGCCAGCGGCAGCCACCCCGGAGCCAGCAGCAGCGATACGCAAAACGCCACCAGCAGCCAGCCCGCAAAGTTGAGCAGCGGAATGCCAAAGTAAGCGCCGGGCACTGCCCACACCCACGCATTCCAAGCCACCATTTGCGGATCCAAAAATAAATCCCAGGCGGTGAACGCCAGCGCTGCCACCGCAGCGCGGCGCAGGCGCGCGCGCCAGCCAGGCTCCGCGCCCACAATCACAACCGCCATTGCCCACGCCGGCGGCATCATCATCAGCCACGCCAGCGGGATCAGCACCGGCACGCCCGCCAGCTGCGGCTGCAACAGTGGTGTGTAATGGTAGGTGCCAAAAGGAAATCCGCTGGCTTGGCCGACGACTTCCACAACCCAGCCGAGCAACGGCACTGCCACGCCTGCCAGCAGCGCCTGCCGCCACAGGCCGGCACGCACAAGCACCAGCAGCACCGTAACTACCTGCGTAAGCACGCCGGCTTGCAGCGCTGCCAGCAGACCGGGTTGCCCCATTGTCCAAAGCGCAATCGGCGTGGCCACAATCACCAGCACCCAAATACCCATGCTCACCAACACCAGCCGGTCACGCAGAATTTGGGCAAGCTGTGCAGCCAGCCAGTGCGCTTTAGCATCTGCGGGTGCCGGCTCAAGCGGAGAAGGTTGCATGCCGTACAAGTTTACGCGCATTGCACCGCGCGCCGCATAAAATTTGTCACCGCAATTTTCTGCGGCCCGCCCAATTGCACGCCTTTAAGCCGCTGCAAGTTGGTGCGCCCGGAGTAACCGACCCATGCCGATAAACACTTTGGGCATAGGCAGACCGGCCGGCTGCATGAATCCAGTCGGACTTTGCAGGTAAGTCGCTAAATCTAATTTGAGCGTCGACTCAATCTAGCTGTGAGGCCAGCTGCTCTGCAATAATGTGATGCACAGTTGAATTGAAATGAGTGCCATTACGGTACTCCAGCCCATCCAGATGCTTCGCCTTCATAATTGAGTAAATATTAAGTGGTTGAAAGCCAACTTGAAGCGCCAACTCCACCAAAGCTGCTTGGGCTTCTTCAACTGGATAGTTTTCAAAAGAAATCATGAGTGGGAAAATTATCAATACAGGCGGTTTTGCGCTGTGCTTTGAGGCCAACGCCCTAAGTCTTAACAGCTGAGCCCGAACATCATCCCACCGCCGCTGAAAGGTCGGATTGTTTCTGTCGTAGTTTCTAACTTGGTCCGCGTAAAACTCATCCGGGTTCTGATTCGAGAGGCGCATCAACATTCCGGCTGATAAACGCTGCGTGTAGCTTCCCTTCGCCAGCGAAAATTGTACGAACTTGCTTATGGTGAAAGCCGATGGGTCACCCGGTAAATCATCGTAGTTGAAACCAACTACAATCCGCTCCAACCGCACAGTGTCCGGCACCAGTTCAAGCAGAGTTGCATAGGCACCTAAAGATCCACCAGGAAAAGCCAGTACATGCACCTTTGCTAGAGGTCTCCTTTCTGACAATATTACTTCAAGTTGGCAGGGAAACGTATCCTTAGCCGCCACTCCAGTACCGTCTACAACCGAATCTCCAACGATCAAAATATCCGCCAAACCAAACAGACCAGTATTATCATAATTAGAGTAAAGCTGGAAGCCACTATTCAACCGAACGTAACAGCCAGGAACAAATTGTGGGGAAATGCCAGTGGACGCAGGTGCGGCCGCCGCAACTGCCTCTCCCGGATCTGGCGCCTTGTTGGTTACAGCTCCTGTGGGTACAAGCTCCGCAGGAGGAACTCCTGAGGCCTCCGGAGTCGCAGCACTGCCAATAACGCGAGACGCCTGTATCGCATCAGCTGTGGGAATTTCTAAACTAGACGATGTCTGATTTTGGTCATTGCGTGCTAATTCCAAGCCTACATCATCAATCGTAAACTGTAGCGTGGGCGCACGCTCAACGCTCCCTAGAGCGGACTAGCTCGTAAAGCGTTCCACACCCCAAGCAACAACATCTGTTGCCGAAAACGCAATCAATCCAACCGAAACTAAAATCACAGGCAATATTGAGTACTTGCGGTTTGCCTCAAAGAATTCAGCTCCAATTGTCAATAAGCCAAATCCAGCGGTGAGGCGGATTAGAGGCCATATCAACTCAATGCCTGCCACGGCCCGCATCTGCCCTTTGGCCAGCGTAAAAACAGTTGCGATGCAAATCAGAATTAGCACCGCACATTTTCCAAACAGGTGTCGTTTCTTTGCGAGCCAGTAAAAAGCTGGGAATGTGCAAACATTGATTAGGTGAAAGACAAACCATGAGGTTGAATATTTCCCAAGCACTGTTGCGGTTTCTGAATTTACTGTAAATCCAGCAATTACCGGGTACAAATACAACACAATCGGCAGCCATTGCAAAAGCTGGACGGTTTTCATTTTGGTTTTTGCGCAAGTGCGCGCCACCGCGCCGCAGGTGGCATACAGCAACGTGGCTTAGCGCGCTGCGGGACGCACAAAGATGCGCATCCAAGCCGGAAAGAAGGTACTTACAAGCGCAAGCGCCAGCACAGCAACCAGCACTGAGGGTGCGCGGCTCAACGAAAATGCTGTCCACGCCAGCACAATCCAGAAAAACATATTGGCCACAGCAACTGCATAAACCCATGTGGCGAACTTGTGCTGGTCATGGAAGAAACCCATCTCTTCAATTAATGGATGGTGTGCATCCGGCCGCATGCGCCAGCGCAAAAACACCACGGGCACCACATTGCCGACTGCCAAGCCCACCGCCCACGCCAGCATCGCCCAAGTTTGGGCATAGCGCGCATGCACTAAAAAGGTAAGCCAAACGGCGAACAGGATGTTGCCTGTCGCGCCAATATAGACCACAATCGGAAAGCGGCCCATGTCGCGAAGGTCGTCCATTTCATCTAATTTTTTCGGGCGGCTGTGGTTGCGCATAAAATTATTGCCTCTGTGGCACGGAGTATAGCCAAGATCTCCGCGCCACCCAATGCAGTGCGAACCCAACATCACAGGCATGCTGCACCGGCCACCCGCCTGCAGTAGAAGCGCTTCTACCGTAAGTGTGCCGCGCAATTGCAAACTGCGCCGGCGCCAGTTTTTAGGCGGGTTATTGATGCAGTTCCAAGCACGCGTCGTGATTATCGGAGCCGGCATTGCCGGCTGCAGCGTGGCCTACCATCTGGCGCTGAGCGGCTG
>CANNEJ010000109.1 GCA_947503585.1 Anaerolineales bacterium
CTGATTGCTTACCATGTGGGCAGCAGAGTGACCAATTGCGCGGGCGAGTGTGTCATCGACTTGCTTGTAATCTGCGCGGCGGGCGTGCTGCCCAGCGCCTTCATCCAAGCGCAACTGCAGCTGCGAAAGACTTAACCAACTTATCAGCCAGCCCGGGAAAGTGCTGCAGCGCTCTGGCTGCAGCGCCTTAGCCAGCCGGCCGCTGCATCTCGCGCGCAACACGCCGGCCCAGCTCAACCGCAAAGTTGGTGCCGCGATCCCACGGGTAAACCTGGCTCATGCTCGCAAACCAAAGTCCGGGCAGCGGTGTTCGCAATGCTGGCAGGTGCTGGCTGTGGTTTACCAATGGAACCGGCTGCGCGTACGGCGTGCGAAAGAGCCACGTCTCGCGAATCCAATCCGGTGTGAACTCCGGGTTGAAGCGCACAAACTCCGGCAAAAAGCGCGCTAGCAGTTCCGACTTACTCAGCTGAAAGTGCGCATGACTGGCGTCGAGATAATCGCCGCAGTAGATCAGGTGGTCGCCCCCGTAATGCGCAGCATCCACAAAATTAGTGTGCTCCACCAGCGCAAGGAATGGAAAGCCGGCTGCCTTCGGCAGGTTGAACCAATAATGGTGCGTGAGGCGGCGGCGCAACGCCAGCACCAGCACCACCGCGCCCATGCTCTGCAACCCAAGCAATGTGTCGCGGTAGGCCGCTGGCAAAGCCGGCGCCAGCTTTGCCAGCTGCCGCGGTGACACAGTGACAAGACATTGCTCGAACTGCTGTACGCCGGATGCGGTACTTAGCGCCACTCCGCCGCCAGCCGGCGTTATCTCCGTCACCGCTGTATTCAGTTGCAGCTGCACCCCGAGCGCCACGGTGCGCTGCGCCAGCACTTCAAGCAGTGCCTGAAACCCACCGGCAAAAGTGCCCAGCCGCGGCGTGCGCGCTTTGAGGCGCGCCCAGATCCAGGACAAATTCACATCGCGGTAGTGCTGCTCGCCAAACTTGCTTAGCAGCAGCGGCTCAAGCACCGCGCCATATGCAGCGCGCCCCATCCAGCGCTGCAGCCACGCATGCGCAGTGTGGCGCTCCAGTGCCACGCCATCGGACAACATGCGCAGGTACGCCACCACCAGGCCAAAGCGCAGCGCAGCCAAGCCTTTAAATGCCGGAAAGCGCAGCACACCCGTCACCGAGTCCAGTGGATAAAAGCCGCCGTTGTGATAAGCCACCGTGTCGGGCCGCTGGAACACCACATCCACCCCTAACTCCGCAGCCAGCTCAAGAATGTGGCGGTCGCTGCTGAAGATGTGATGGTAGTATTTCTCCAGCGACCAATCCCAGTGCGGACAGCGGAAGCCCGCTGCCAAACCGCCAACTTCCGAGCCGCCCTCAAACACAGTTACGCTGTGCCCGGCGCGCGCAAGATCGTAAGCCGCCGCCAGCCCCGCCACGCCCGCGCCAATGACCGCAATCTTCATGAGAGCTGGCTCCCGCGCAGCTCTCGCACCTGCGCCCAATTGAGGCTCTCACGACCAAAGTAAAACAAGCCCAGTGCGGTTACGGGAAGCCACAGGGCTGCATGCAGCAGCAGCGTGTAGGCAGCTGCCACGGGGCCGGCTACACCAAAAGCACGCAGCACTGCAATCCCCGGCGCATCAAAGGTGCCCACATAGCCCGCCGCCGACGGGATGGTGGTGGCCAGATTGACAATACCGTTCATAAGCATCAGTGCAAAAAAACTTACCGAGAAATCAAATGCGTGCATCACAAACCAATACTTGCCGGTCTCCAGCAGCCAGATGGCCAGCGATGCAAGCAGCACCAGCAGTGCTTCGCGCGGCGAGCGCAATGCAGCCAGCCCGCCAAGGAACCGCTCCACCAGCCCGCCCGCGCGCGCCTGCCAGCGCTGCGGCAGCAGCTGCGCCAGCACCGCCTGCACACCGCGCGCAGCCGGCTCCGGAAAAATTGCGGCAGCAACAAACAAGGCCAGCGCCACGCCAAACGCCAGCGCACCCCACAGCGCCACGGCTTGAATGCTGCCCACAAAGCCCGAGTCGCCGGCCACGGCGGCCAGTGCCGGCAGGTTGAACATTACAAACCCAAGCATCACAACGCCGTCAAACACGCGCTCCACTACCACCGTAGCCAGCGTGGCGCTCGCTGCCACGCCGCACTTGCGCTTTAGGATGTAGGCCCGCAACAGCTCGCCAATGCGCGCCGGGTAAATGTTGTTGCCCATGTAGCCGATGGCAACCACCGGAAAGAGTACACCCACGCGCACATCCTGCACCGGGCGCAGCAGGTGGCGCCAGCGCCACGTGCGCACCCATAACCCCAGCATGTATGCGGCCACGCCGGGCAGCAGCCAGACAAGGCGCGCAGTCGCCAGCACTTGCAGCACTTCCGCCAGCTGCAGGCCGCGCAGCGCAACCCAAAGAAAAAAGACGCTGATCAGCACGCCCAGCCACAGTTGCCAACTTCGCATTATGGTGAAATTTACCGCAATAAAAAAGCGGGGGCAGTACACCCCCGCTCAACTTTCGATTATATCCAACCAACCGCGCCGGCCAATGCCGCGCGATTGGCTGTTACGGCTGGGGCGCGCTACGCCGGCTGGAGAGTTTGCGCCGGCAGCATGTGGTCCAGCAGGCGCTCAAGCGCCATGCTATGGCTGCAAACGTGGCGCATCATAAAACATTCGCAGTCGCACTTCCATGTGCCCTCGTCAAAGGAAACCTCGTGCTGGTTGTTGTCACCCGCAAGCGTTACTGCAATCTGGTGAATGCTCACGCGGTTGCGCTCGGCGGCATAGCGCCCGGCCTTCTCAATCTTGCCGATCATTCGTTGGTCCATAAAGTGTCTCCTTTTGCAATCCGCTGAAACTTAAATAAAAACGCGCAAGCGGCCAAAGGCGCGCCTGCGCGTACGTTTATGGTTTTGCAGCCCATTCTCTGGCACCACAATCTTGGCCGCTCAGTGGCGGCTATGCTCCTGCATGCCAGCAGTGTACCCGATGATTTGGGGTACGCCCACGGCAGAGGATGCACACAGTCCCCAGCGGCCGGTGTTCAACTGCGATGATATCGGCTGGCGCTCGCCCGCCCTGAGAACCACGCGGCCACGCTGCTCCGGAGTTTCGAGTTTCATGTGTACATATGTTTGCATTAACCGTGCCAAGCAGAGTGCGCAATTCAAAAACTTTTGCCGCTAGCTGTGGCATCGAATGCTGCTACAGCCGGAGATTTAGCCCCGCAGCGCGGTTAGGTGAAACGCAGCCAGCCGCGCCACCAGTAGTAAGCCGTGGCCAGCACCTCGCGCATGGCGCTCTGGCTGGCACGCAGCGCGCTGGAACTGGGTAGCAGCTGCCAGCGGGTGCGGGTCTGGTCATCATCCGGGGCAGCCGTCGCGGCCGGCACCGGGTCCAATCCCACCGCCCGGAAGCTTGCCAGCGCCCGCCGCATGTGCTGCGCAGAAGTCACCAGCACAAAGCGCCCAATGCCGCGTTCTGCCAGAATACGAGACACTTCCACCGCTTCATCGCGCGTGTTTTGGGAACGCGTCTCCAGCACCAGCCGTGTACCCGGCACGCCCGCCAAGAGCATCTCGCGCTGCATTACGTTGCTCTCCGGCGCAAGCGTCACCTGCGGATCGCCAATGCCGCCGGAAAGAATTACCAGCGGCTCCCCCAGCATGCGGTAGATCCGAATGGCCTCGAGCGTTCGCATCGCAGTGGCACTGCTCGGGGTGTGAATTTGCTGGCCGGGCGCACCGTAACTGTTGCCGCCGCCACTCAGCACTACGATGGTATCGGCGCCGGCCGCAGCGTCTTTGGATGCCAGTTGCAGCTGGCCGGCGCCCAAGCCGCGCTCCAGCAGTGCCGCGCAGAATGGCAAACTCAACAGCCAGTATCCGCCCAACAACAGCACAAGCGCACGGCGGCCCCACGTGGCTGTGCGCCCGCCGCGGTACAGGGCAGCCACGGCAGCCGTAGCACCCAGCAACAAAAAAGATACCGAGCCCGGCACCAGCAGGTCCCGCACCAGCGCGGCGAAGGCGGTCTGGCTCAAGTGCCCTCAAGCACACGCCACATGTACCACGCGCCGACGCTGCAGTAGGGCTGCCATGGTGCAGCCAGCTTGCGCATACGCTCCGGTTCCGGCAGTTGACGCAGCCCGAACCAGCGCTGCATTCCCTTGCGCACACCCAAGTCGCCCACTGGCAGCACATTCGGCCGGCACAGATCAAATAGCAGATACATGTCCACCGTCCACTGCCCGATGCCGCGCACCTGCACAAGCTGCGCGGCAATCTCAGTGTCGGTCAGCCGGTTCAGTGTGCGCGCCTTTACCCGGCCGGAATGAAACGCCCGGGCTAGTTCATGGAGAAAAGCGGCTTTGTTGTTTGAAAGGCCGGCGGCGCGCAGGCGTGCGTGCGGCATTTGCAGCATCTGCTGCGGGCTTGGGAAACGGCTGCCGTCAAACAGCCGGCAAACGCGCCGGTAGATTACAGCTGCCGCTTTCACGCTCAGTTGCTGCGAGATGATCGACTGCGCCAGTGCGCGGAATGAATTGCGTGTGCGGCGCAGCGCGGGTGCGCCATGCTTGCGCATTAGCCCGGCAAAGCGCGGGTCGGCGCGCCGCAGGTGGCGCAGCGCAGCGCGTAGATGCGGCGTTGTTGGCGCGGCCAAAAACTACAGCCGGTATGCGTCCGGGCGCCGGTCCGCAAAGACTGGAATTTTTTCGCGCACCTCACGCACCAGATCGAGGTCAATTTCCGTTGTCAGCAGTTCAGGCCCGGCTCCGCCCTCCACCAGAACTTCGCCCCACGGGTCCACCACTGCCGATGCGCCGCCAAACTCAGTGTTGCCCACGCGCCCCGCACAGTTCACCGCCGCCATGAACATCTGGTTTTCAATTGCGCGCGCCCGCAGCAGTGTGCTCCAGTGCGCGCGGCGCACAGCCGGCCACAACGCCGGCAGCAAAGCCAGCTCTGCACCCGCCAGGGCGTACCCGCGAAACAGTTCTCCAAAGCGCAGGTCGTAGCAAATTGCCAGCCCGCTCCGGCCCCACGCTGCTGAGTCCAGCATGGCCGGCGCATCGCCCGCAGCCAGCCACTTATGCTCATCCATCAATTGAAACAAGTGCAGCTTGCGGTACACGCCCAACTGCTCGCCATTGCTGCCGTACATCGCAAAAGTGTTGAAGGCGCGCCCGGCGCGGCGCTCCAAAATAGAGCCGCCGAGCGCAATCCGAAACTCAAGCGCCAGCTCCGCCATTGACGCAAACATGCCCTCGCCCAATACCGCGGCATGCTGCTCCCAGCGCAGCAAGTCGCCACCGGTACTCCACAGTTCAGGAAACAAGATCAGCTGCGAGCCGCGCAGTGCGGCCTCCGCCGTCCACGCACGCACACACTCAAAGTTGGCCTGCGGATCGCCAAGCACGGGCGTCATCTGCCCCAGTGACAGAGTGAGTTTGCGCACTGGTTTAGCCAAAAAACAACGGGCCCAATCCAATCGCAAGCGCGCCCAACACTGCTACCGCCACAAGCAAGATCGGTCCCAGATTCGACTCGGGGGCTTCGGTCTTTTGTAGCGGCGCAACTTTGCGTTCGCGCCGGCGTTCGCGTTTGCGGCTCATACAGGCGGCTACCGGAAGTCCTCTTGCGCTTTGGGCTTGTTGCCCAAAATTGCATCAATGCTGGCCAGCACGGCTTCACTCAGCATCGGCAGCACATCAACGGCCTTCATATTCTCCACCACCTGGCTTGCACGCGATGCGCCAGTAATGACTGTGCTCACGTTGGGGTTGGCTGCGCACCACGCCAGCGCCAGCTGCGCCAGTGAGCAATTCAATTGGGTGGCAATAGTTTGCAGCCCGGGCACCGCTTGTAGTTGGCGCTGCGCCTCCTCCGACTGCATGCGCTTCCGCAGCCATTCATAGCCGGCCAGCGACGCACGCGTGTCTGCGGGCATGCCGGCGTTGTACTTGCCCGTCAGCAGCCCGCTGGCCAGCGGGCTCCAAATAGTTGTGCCCATTCCCACA
>CANNEJ010000110.1 GCA_947503585.1 Anaerolineales bacterium
AGCATTGAAGAGCCCTTCCACCGCAAGCCAGTCCACTTCGATTCCTGAGAAGCGCCACTGCGCCGGACGCGCTTTTTCCAGCGCCAGCGCCGCGCGCCCCACAAAGTTTTCCTTGCGCAAATCCACTGCCCACTCCAGTCCCAGCTCATACGGCGATGACTTGCGCGCCTCTACCGCAGCGACCCGCGCCGAGGTGTAGTCCACATCCAGCAGCAGCAGGCCGGCCTCAACCCGCGCAACATCCAAAGCCAGAATGCCAGCCGGCACCATTCCATACGGCATGCCCGCCTCCCACACCAGATCCCACAGCTGCGGGGCAGCCGCAGCGCTGCACCAAAGTTCGTAGCCCAAATCGCCGCTATACCCGGTGCGCGATATTTCCACTGGCACACTGCCCAATTGACTGGAGAGTACGTGGAAATACCGCAGGTCGCTCAAATCTGACGGGCAAAGCTGCTGCAAAATGGCGCGCGCTGAAGGGCCCTGTAACGACAGCGCTGCCACCTGCTCCGAAACGTCCTCAATGTCCACGCGCAGGCCGGTGGCATTGGCGTACAACCATTGCAGATTTGGCTCGGCGCACGTCAACCGGAAATAAGATTCGCTCAGGCGCTGCAGCGTACCGTCATCCAGCACTTTGCCGGCGGCATCGCACCACGGCGTGTAAAACACCTGGCCAATCCGGCACCGGTTAACATCGCGCGTGATTATGCGGTTCAGCAGCCGCGCGGCATCCGCCCCGCGAATTGCGTACTTGTAGAGCGGCGACACATCAAACAAAGCCGCACTGGTGCGCACCGCAAAGTATTCGCGCTCCGGCTGCAGCTCATACGAACCGGCCACGATGCTCGGGCCCCAGCGGCGCCAGTTTTGCGCAGCACACAACGGCGCAGTGCGCGAATGGAAGGGGGTACCGGTCAGCATACAGCCGTAAATATTGGTGAATTCAATCCGGAAACACAGCTCACGGAAAAACCATTTTAGCAGAGACAAAAGTGCCCGGGTCTTACGACCCGGGCACTGCTGCTCCTTGTGTGGGGGTGCCCCAACCGGTGGGGACCTCTAATAATACGGGAGGTAGTTCAAATTGAAATCCGGTGCGGGAATGGGATAGTCACGGCTGCCCGCCTCGCCCCAGGTAATTGCAATCGGGGGCCTGCCGGATGAATACTTTGTGATCCACTGCGCCGTAGAGCGCCGATAAATAGTGCGGTCGGATATTCCATCGCCGTCAAAGTCACCGACCACTGGCAGGTCATCGGTGCCCGCAATACCCCAGGTTACCGAACTAACCGCGCCGGTAACAAGACTGCGCACAGCCCAGAGCGCGCGCGTTGGCTGGTAGACCGCAAGATCAGCCCGCCGGTCGCCGTCGTAGTCAGCCGGAACGGGAATATCCACGCCGCCACCCTCGCCCCAGTTGATGATGTCGAATCCACCGCCGCTGTACTTCACGAACCAGTTGCCGGTTGAACTTTGATAAATTCCGAAGTCAGTGATGGTGTCGCCGTCATAATCCGCCGGCAACGGCACCTCATAGATGCGGTACGCCGGACGCGAATCGCCCCAGAGCTGCACCCTTACCTCTTTGTTGCGCGTCAGCAAGATAAACCATTGCCCGGTTGTGCGCCGGTAGACGGCAATATCCGCCTGCCCGTCACCATCAAAGTCACCCGGCGCCGGCAGATCGCCGCCTTCAGCAATGCCCCACGTAGTCACGCTGGCCTGCTGGCTGCCGCTCAGGTAAATAAACCATTGCGCTGTAGACGGCCGGAACACAGCCCGGTCTGTCTTGCCATCGCCGTCATAATCCAGCGGCACCGGGATCTCTTCACCACCCGCCATGCCCCATACGTTTACCTCGCCCAAGCCGGTAGACGTCCGTCGCACCACCCACTCACCGCTGACCGCCCGATATACAGTGCGGTCGGAAACACCGTCGCCATCGAAGTCCGAAGGCGGCGAGTTGATAGCATCATTGTCCAGCACATTCAGACGGATATTATTCACGCCGGTGCCATCGAAGACCGGATCCGTGCTCTGCACCCGGTGCGTTATCACAGCCGTATGCTGTGACTCCACTATAGAATCGTCGATCGCCACAATCGAAATAACTTTAGGAATGTACCAGTTTGAGGAATCGAACCCGACACTGGCCGGGCTGAGGGTGATTTGATTGCTTGTGGTACCCACTGCCACCGACACAAACGCAGCTGGCGCCACCGCCAGCCGGATTGAATAGGTATCGCCGATCACGCCTTCTTTAACGATTGTGCTGCCATCCGTCTCCGCTACAATCACGCGCACGTCATTGTCGTCAATGTCCGCCGTAAGCGTGGTTGTCCAATCCTGCTTGAGAACCACGGTGGCGGTGCTCCAACCCGTAATTGCCACGCCCCCGAAATAACCGTCGCTGTCATAAAACTTGTCGCCACTGTCCACCAGATGGGAAATTTGCTGCGTATGCGCCCCCTCCACCACGGCATCATCCACTCCAGTTAAGTACACAATCTGTGGCACGTTCCAGTTGCTGCTGGTGAAGGTCAGGCTTGTCACGTTCACAGGCACCAGGGGCGCCGCAACCACAGAGCGCAGGTGCAGCTGGGAGCCACCATTTACCGAAATAGTCACCGGCTGGGTCGGCTGTGTCTCCAGCCGCACACTGTACCGGTCCGGCGAGTTGTGCGCGCCCTCGATTGCAACCGTCGTCGTCCCGGTCTCCTCCAGCCGCACACCGGACTCGTTGTCCACGATTGCAACTGTAAGGCTCGGTATTACCCGCCCGTTATAGGCAAAACTGTCGCTTTCGACCGTAAATGTGATCAAGCCGCTGTGAGCGCCCTCCCACACCGTGTCATTAATCGCCGTCACTTGCACGGAGCGCACCAGGTAATAATCCAGCGAGGTAAAAAACATCGTTGTCGTGGACAAGGTGAACTGACCACCGACATGGCCGATGGTTACAGTTACCGGCCCGCCCGGCACCTGCCCCAGCACAACCGTGAATTCGTCATTATCGCCCGACTCTGCCACCACGGTAGCGCCCGCGCTCTGCACCACCAGAATCGGTGCCGTTGAGTCATTGTCAGTGATGCTGGCGGTGATATCACTCACGCACAAACCATTAAAAGCGCTATCTGTGCTGGATGTGCCGTGGGTAATTACGCCGGTGTGCAACCCCTCTTTCACCACATCGTCAACGCCCGTCACCGTAACGGTTTGCGCGGTTGCCCAGTTCGCAGTCGTGAAGTACAAGCGCAATGGTAATGTGGAAACTTGGCTGTTGGTTCCAACAATCACTTCTACCGCACTGCTTGGCGCTGACGCGAGCTGCACCGTGTAGGAATCCGTAGCCCCGCCCTCGAACACGGCCGTCCCGCCGTTGCTCTCTGCAAAGGTTACACGGGAGCTGGCCGTGCCACAATATGCCGCAGCAACCGCCGGATGGTAATCAAACCGCGCTGCAGGCAGCCCGGCACTCGCTTCCAAGCGGGCAGCCGCCGGCAGCGCTGCGTCGAAGCTCCAAGTTGAGGAAAGTGCGCTGCGCACACCAGGCAATGCTTGCACGCCCAGCGCCAGCCAGCTGAACGCGAAAACCCCGGCCGCCAACATTGCCATGCTGCGCCGGTGCAGTGCACCAAAATGTTGAGAAATATTACCGTGTAGCATCCTTGCAACACTCCCGCCAGCGGCGCTGCTGCGCCAACTGAGCCAATTAAACCGCTGCTTCCATCAGCGGCCTGCACCAGCCCGGCTGGTGCAAAAATTATGGCTAGCGGAACCTCGACAACTTAGGGGCTGCGAGTCAATTCCGTAGCACGTGCGGGGAGTATCGGCAGATTGCCGGCCGGCTTTAGTGCCGGGGTTGCGCACTGCAGCGGATTCACCCGCCACGCCGCGTGCTTACGGAAAATTTACAAGCTCAAGCGCGACGGTCGAGCAATTGGCCGGGCGGAGGATAGCCACCGAAACGCGCCTGCGGCCGCGGGCTATACACCTGCCCCGTGCGCGGCAGCATGCGCAACGACTTGTCGAACAGCGCCGGTTGCAGTTGCTCCGGTTCGACATCGGAGGTGCCAGCCGCGGCATACTCCGGCGGTTCGGCTGCCCGCAGCTCCGGCAGCAACTCGGTAGCAGCTACTTGGGGAAAATAAAATAAAGGTGAGACCGGTGGAATCATTGCACCGACCAACCGTAATACTCTGTGCGTCGGCGGCTGCCACGCCCCCAGCCGCTGCCCGACCGACAACTGCGCAGTTCCGCAACAACTTGCGGATCAAATAAATGTAGCTGGCACTGCAAGCTATCCATGATCCTCACCTAGCAGCGCCGGTCCGCCGCGTGCGCACAGCCTGTGCATAAAGATCTGCATATGCCCGCCCCGGCAACTCCCATGAAAAGTCGGCTTGCATGGCACGCACCTGCAGCGCCCGCCACGCCCGCGGCTCAGAAAAGTAATTGAACATAAATCCGGTGCCACGCACCGGATCCACAGCCACGTTCACCACCGTATCCGCCAGGCCGCCGGTCGCACGTACAAGCGGGATCGCGCCGTAGCGCATGCCAATCAGCTGCGTCAAGCCGCAAGGCTCATAGCGCGACGGCACCAACACCACATCCGCGCCCGCATAGATCCGCCGCGCCAAAGCTTCGTCAAAACCCACGCGCACCACAACAGAGCGCGGGTGTGCGCGCGCCAATTGCCGCAGCTGCTTAGCAATTTGCGGACTGCCACTGCCAAGCACCACCAGCTGCGCGCCCAGCGCCCGCAGGCCCGGCGCCACCGCCAGCACCAAGTCCAAGCCCTTCTGCCAGTCCAAACGCGCGACAAGCGCAAACAACGGCCCACCCGCTGCCGGCAATTGCAGCTCCGCGCGCAGTGCGTCCCGATTCACGCGCCGCCGTGCCAGCCGGCGCACATCAAACTTTGCAGCTATCGCTTGATCCGTAGCCGGGTTCCACACGCCACCATCCAACCCATTCAGAATGCCACAGACCTCAGGCCGGCGCGCGCGTAACAGATTTTGCAATCCAGCCCCCTGCTCCTTGCGCCGGATTTCGCGCGCATAAGTGGGGCTGACTGTGTTTACACAGTCAGCTGCGGCAATTCCAAGCGCCAACAAGCCAGTGCGGGCATACACCGGAATGCGCGTATCGTCGCACTGCGCAAGGCCCCCGGCTTCAAGCGCAGCCGCCGCACCATTAAATTGATAAGCAAGATTGTGGATCGTGAGCACACCCGCCGTGAACTTCCAGAAGCGTTGTTGCCGGCCCGCCGTGCCCAGAAAATAAAGCGCAGCGCTGGGATGCGCATCATGTACATGCAGCACGTCCGGCTGAAACTGCAGGCGCTCGGCCGCCCGCAAAGCAGCCAGCGCAAAGAACACAAACTTGCGTAAATCTCCGGCCATATCCGCGCCATACACTTTGCCGTCATGCGGAATTGGACGACCACCAACCAGATAGTACAACCCGCCGTTTAGCTTCATGGCCCGCACGGTCACCCGCTCGGCACGCCCGCCCCAAGCCAGCGTACCGCCAGCCAGCCGCCGCACTTTATAAGCAGCCGGCACCCGCATGCCATTGTCCGGCAGCATCACGCGCACATCCATCCCCAACTTGCGCAGCGCAACGGGCAAAGCACCGGCCACATCGCCAAGGCCGCCTACTTTTACAAGCGGCGCTGCCTCCGCCGCCAACATCAATATTTTTAGCCGGCGCATAATTTCCCCAACAGTATAATGGCGCTGCAACCACGGGAAATTTACCGATTGAAAAGACTTGGCATTCTTACTGGCGGTGGCGACGCGCCCGGCCTGAACGCAGTAATTCGGGCGGTAGTGTTAACTGCCAGCAACGAATACAACCTGGAGATTGTTGGCATTCCAGATGGTTTTGACGGCCTGCTGGACAGCGACCGCGCGCGCGTACTGACACCGATGGATGTGCGCGGCATACTTTCGCGTGGTGGCACAATTCTGGGTGCGGCCAACCGCGGCAACCCGTTTGCCAAAAAGATCACG
>CANNEJ010000111.1 GCA_947503585.1 Anaerolineales bacterium
CCGGCGCGCTGCCGTGTACGATCAGCGGCTCCTCCACAATCTCGCCCACGCGCATCAGCGGATTCAGCGACTCGTACGGGTCTTGAAAAATCATTTGCATCTGGCGGCGCAGTGCATGCAACTGCGCTTTGTTGCTGCGCTGCATTGGCTCGCCGTCAAAAAGAATTGTGCCGTGGGTGGCGGCCTCCAGCCCGATGATGGTGAGCGCCAGCGTGGACTTGCCGCAGCCGCTTTCGCCTACTAGCGCCAGTACCTCGCCGCGCTGCAGCTGCAGGTTAATGCCGTCCAGCGCCCGCACCACCGGTTGCGGTTTAAACCAGCCCGCGGGCCCGGCCGCAAAGTGCTTGTGCAAAGCGCGTACCTCCAGCAAGGGCGCGTTCATGCGGGCTGCGGCAGTGGGCTGCCCGCGGGCAGCATGGGCTGCAGCAGGTGGCAGCTGGCATAGTGTTCTGCGCCCACGCGCAAAAGCTGCGGCTGTTGCGTGTGGCACAGCGCCTGCGCGCTGCTGCAGCGGGGCGCAAAGCGGCAGCCCGGCGGCAGCGCATGCAGGCGCGGCGGCTGGCCCGGAATGGAGACGAGCGCATTGTGCCGGCGCGAAAAATCCGGAAACGCCGCGAGCAGCGCGCGTGTGTATGGATGCTGCGGCTGGTTGAACACCGTATCGACGGATGCATACTCCGCCACCACGCCGCCGTACATCACCAGCACGGTGTCGCAGATTTCTGCCACTACGCCCAGGTCATGCGTCACAAAAATTACCGCGAGGCCCAACTGCCGGCGCAGCGCGTTTAGCAGCTCCAAAATCTGCGCTTGAATGATTACATCGAGCGCAGTTGTGGGCTCGTCGCAAATGATCACCTTGGGGTTGCAGGCTAGCGCCATGGCAATCATGGCGCGCTGGCGCATGCCGCCCGAATATTGGTGCGCGAACTGCCGGCCGCGCGCGGCAGGAATGCCCACCTGCTCCAGCAGCGCGCCCACGCGCTGCGCCACCGCTGCCGCCGTGGCGGCTGGTTCGTGGCGTTCCACTGCCTCGGCAATCTGGCGGCCCACCGGCAGCAGCGGGTTGAGCGCGTTCATCGCGCCCTGAAACACAATCGCAATTTCCTTCCAGCGCACGGCTGCCAGCTGCGCCTCCGGCAGTGCCAGCAGATTGCGGCCGTGGTAGAGCACCTGCCCGCCGGTGATGCGGCCGGCCGCCGGCAGCAAGCGCAGCAGGCTCAGAGACAAAGTTGTCTTGCCGCAGCCGCTCTCGCCGACGAGCCCCATGATCTCACCCGGCCGCAGCGAAAAACTTACATCCTGCACAGCATGCACTGCCGGCTGCTGCTGCGCCACAAAATCCACGCTCAGGCCGCGCACCTCCAGCAGCGCATCCGCCGGCGCAGGGCTGGCGCTTTGCATGGCGCTGGTTTGGGGTGCGGCCGGGCGCATCAGGTGATGGGATTTGACGCGCGGATTTAGCGCTTGCTCCAGCCCGTAGCCCAGCAGCGTGCAGCCCAGCACCACCCACACGATGCCGGCCCCGGGCGCGAGCAGTGCCCACCACGCGCCGCTGCTGGTGGCGCCACGCGAGAATGCGTAGTTGAGCATCTGGCCCCAGCTGACGGTGGTGGGATCTGAGAGGCCCAGAAAGCTCAGCGCGCTTTCTTCCAGAATGGCGAGCGAGATTACCAGTACGGTGTTGACTACCAGCAGCGGCAGCACCAGCGGGAAGATGTGGCGCGTGATGAGGCGCAAGTCGCTGGCGCCGACGGCGCGCGCGCGGTGCACAAACTTGCGTTCCTTTACTGCCAGCGTTTGGGCGCGTACCAGGCGCGCCGTGCCGGTCCAGCCCACCAGGCCGATCACCAGAATAATGTTGAACAGGCTGGGCTTGGTAAGCGCCACCAGCACAATTGCGAGGGGCAGGTCCGGGATCACAAGCACAACATCGGTGAAGCGCATGAGTGCGCGGTCTGTGGCGCCGCCCGCAAAGCCGGCGGCCATGCCAATGCTGCCGCCGATCGCAATCGAAATGAACGACGCAAAGAAGCCGACGGTAAGCGACACGCGCGCGCCGAAAATCAGGTTGCTGAGCACGTCACGCCCGGCATCATCCGTGCCCAGCCAGTGCTGCGCATTTGGCGCGGCATAGATGGAGTAGGTAGTTGCCAGCAGCGCGCGGCGCGGATCCTCCGGCGCGAGCAGCGGCGCGAACACTGCGAGGCCCAGCGCAAACAGCAGCATGCCCGCGCCGGCCAGCGCCAGCCGGTTGCGCGGCAGTTGGCGCCAGAAGGTTGCCGCTGCGGCATTGCTGCCGGCGCTCATGGCGCTGCGTGCACGCGCGGATCCAGCCAGGTGTACAGCAAGTCTGCCAGCAGGTTGGCAGCAATTACGCTTACGGCCAGCAGCAGGAACGCGCCCTGCAGCACCGGGTAGTCCCGCCGCGCCACCGACTCGAAAATTGCCTGCCCTAATCCGGGCCATGAAAACACCGCCTCAATCTGAATGGCGCCGGCCACCGTGAAGCCCAGGTTGAGCGCCACAATTGTGATGATGGGCAGCGCCGCATTGCGCAGCGCGTGGTCCTTGAGCACTTGAAACGTGCTCAGCCCCTTGGCCTTGGCCGTGAGGATGTAATCCTCGGCCAGCACATCCAGCATGGTGCTGCGCATGATCAGCAGATACTCGGCAAGATAGATGATGGTTTGTGCAAGGGTGGGCAGCACCAGATGGCGGGCCGCGTCGCGCAGCTGTGCCCCTGTGCTGGCACCTGCCAGCCCGGGGGTGAGCTGACCGCCAATTGGCAGGCCGGCGTAGCGGCTGCCCCAAAACAGCAGAATCAATCCCAGCCAAAAAGTGGGCATGCTCCACGCCACCAGGCTGGTGAGGAGCGCGGCGTAATCAATGCGCGTGTGGGCCTGCCACGCGGCCAGCACGCCACCGGCCACGCCCAGCACAATTGCCAGCGTCTGGCCGGCGCTGAGCAGCACGGCCGTGTTCCACAAGCGCGCGCGCAGCAGCTCGCCCACCGGAATTTTGGTGTGGAAACTAATGCCCAGCTCACCGTGCAGCAGATTGTTGATGTATATGAAGAACTGCGTTTGCAGCGGGCTTACCAGGCACGGGCCGCGGCGCAGCGGGTTGAGGCTGGCAAGGCAGTTGAGCACCGGCTTGTCCAGCCCGAAGCGCGCGTGGATGGCGGCCTGGGCCGCGCGCGTCATGCGCGGATCTTTGATGCCGGCGCGCGCTGGGTCGCCGGGCAGCACACGAAACAAAAAAAAGTTGAGCACCAGCACGAAGCCGATGGTCAAAAGCGCGGACCAGGCTTTGCGAAGCAGCAATCGGCCGGCCTGCATTGCGGTGTGATTTGGCGGGCGCAGCCCGGCGCGCGGGCTGCGCGTTACTTGACGGGCGTGATGTTCACCAGCGAGCTGACATCGCTCAGGTCCAGCTTGGGCTGGTCAACAATCCAGCCGGTGAAGCGGTCTGTGCGCAGGGCCTGCACTTGCATATCGTAGTACGGAATGATGTACACCACATCTTCATGCACCACACGCTGCATCTCCCATACCAAATCCTTGCGCTTGGTCTGGTCCAGCTCCACCACCTGCTGGTCATACAGTGCGTCGTAGCGCGCATTGGAGTAGCCGGTCTCGCTGCTGCCGGTGGCAATAGATTCAGTGCGCATCACATTCAGCAGCAGGTTGGGGTCGGGGTCTGAGCCCCAGCCCCACAGCATGATGTCAAAGTCAAATGCCGGGCAGCACAGTGCCGTAAGTGCATCCGGGTCAATTGCCTGCGGCTGCAAGCCCACGCCAATCTCCTGCCACATGCCAGCCAGCAGTTCCGCCATGCGCGGCGCGTCCACGCTGTCGCTGGGCCAGTACATGCGGAAGTTCATTTGTGGAGAACCATAAACGCAATCTACCGCCGCGCAACGAATGTCTCCCTCGTACGTTAGGTACCCCGCATCATCCAAGATCTTGTTCGCTTTGGCCGGGTCGTATTCGTAGTCTTTCAGAGAGTCATTGAACCACATGCCCAGGCCGTTGGGAATTAGCGTGAGGCCGGGCGTGCCTTTGCCCAGCAGCACCACATCAATCAGCTGCTGCTTGTTGGTGGCATGGGCCAGCGCCAGCCGCACCTGCCGGTCTTGCAGCGCTACGTTTCCGTTGCACGCTGCTTCGGATGGGCAGCTCTCGCTGGTTGCCTGATTGAAGATGATGTCGCTGACCGCCGGCGCAAACGGCGCGGCACTGGCAACTTTTACATTTTGTGTCTGCCCAAGTTTTTCTGCGGCAGTGTTGGGCAGCTCGGTGATCATATCCACCTGGCCGGTGGATATTGCCTGCACCAGCGCGTCCGGGTTGGAAAATGTTTGAAAGATCACCTCGTCCACTTTTGGCGGGCGCGAGAAGTGCTGCTTGTTGGCGCCCAGCCGCACAAACTCGCCCTGCTTGTACTCCAGCAGCTTAAACGGCCCGCTGCCAATCAGCGTCTCATTTTCAAACTCCACCGCGGCTGCGCCGTCCGCGTGCGCCTGCCATACATGCGCGGGCAGCACATATTGGAACACCAGCTGGCTCTCAATGTTCGGAATGGCGGCGTTCAGGCGGATCAACACGGTTGTATCGTCCGGCGCTGTGATGCTTTCCATGTATGCGGTGTACGGGTTCATGTACGGATATTCGGCATGGGCTTTGTTGAGGTTGTAGGTAAAGGCTACATCGCGCGCAGTCAGCGGCTGCCCGTCATGAAACTTGATGCCGCTGCGAATCTTGTAGGTGTAGCTGAGCCCGTCTGCGCTGCGGTCCACAGACTCGGCCAGGCTCAGCGAATAAGTGCCGTCAAGGTTGTAGGTGTACATCGAGTCGTACACCAGCGCAAACATCGTGTAGGCCTCGGTAAGCACAGCGGTGCCGGGGTTCAGCGTGTCCGGGCTGCCGCCGTAGCCAATGCGTGCAACCGCAAGCGGTTGTGGGGTGGGCGCGGCTGTACACGCTCCCAGCAGCACACACACAAACACAAGTCGCAGTCTGGATGGTATGTCCATGAGTGTTTCCCCTTGTTGGCGCCTGCTGCCGGTGGCAGTATAACCGGGGCGCTACAACATGAAATTGCGCGGCGGGTTGTCCATCCACAGGATGGGGCGCTGCATGCTGAAGCCGCTAATGTCACTGGGCGTGCTGCCATCAATTGCCAGCTCGCTCAGCACCTGGCCCAGCACGGAAGCAAACTTGAACGCGTGGCCGGCCCCGACCGCAATTGCGCAGCGCTCGTGGCCGGGCACGAAGTCCACAATAAAGTCGCGGTCGGGCGGCATGCAGTACAGGCAGGACTTGGAGTAAAGCAACGGGCCGCTTGCGCCGGGCAGGTAGCGTTTGGTGAAGGCCCGCACGCGCTCGTACGCAGCCTCGTCGCGGTCAAAAGTGCGCGTCTCCGCGGTTACTTCGGCACCGCCGCAATCCTGCGCCACTTTTACGCCCGCTGCGCCGAACACCGGGAAGCCGTAGTAGCTGGGCTCATCCATCCAAATCCAAACCGGGAAGCGCTCCGGCGCAAACTCGGCTGCGTCCGGCACCGCAAAGTAGTTCACTTGCTCCTGCGTTACGGTGAGCGGCAGCTTGATGCCCAGGTGCGCCAGGGTGTGGTTGGTCCAGGCGCCGTTGGCAACCACAAGTTTTTCGCAGCGGTAAGTTTCGCCGCCGGCTTGCACTTCGTAACCGGCTGCCAGCGGCCGCACGGACTGGACGGGGGCGCTGTCGCGCAGGGTGGCGCCATGCACGCGCGCCATGCGCTGGTGCGCAGCCGTAGCCCGCTCGGCGGCAGCAATGCCGCCATCGGGCTGGTAGAGCGCCATCACGTCGTCCGCAATGCGCCACTGCGGGTAACGCCGGCGCACTTCTTGCGCATCCAGCAACTCAAACGGCACACGCGCCGCGGCAAGGCTGTTGGTGTAATCCATGATGGGAATGGCGCTGTTGGCGGGCGCCAGATCCAGCCCGCCGGTTTTGATGA
>CANNEJ010000112.1 GCA_947503585.1 Anaerolineales bacterium
CGGCCAATGGCATGTGGCGCGTAACCGGTGCGCTGGGCGCCGTGGCGCCGGGGGCCGCAGCGCGCGCTGCCTGCTGCGGATTTTTCCAGCTGCCAAAGTAACGCTCCACCAAAGCCACCGCGGCCTTCACTGTTACTCCGCCCACAATCACAAGCGACATGCCGGCCGGCCCGTAATGCGCAGCATGATATGCACTTAGATCCGCAGCGGTGATGGCTTGCACCGTATCGGGATAGCCATCGTCCTCATAACCATACGGGTGCTCCGCGCCGTACAGCGCATCGTAAAAGGCCATCGCCGAAACTGCGCGTGTGTCGTGCGCGCGCAGCGCCAGGCTGGTGAGGATCTCGCCGCGCACGCGCTCAATGTGGTCGGCCGGAAAGGTTGGCGCCTGCAGCACTGCCGCGCCCAACTCCAGCAGCAGCTCCAGGTCTTCAGCCAGCGCCTTGCCGCCAACGCTCAGCGTGTGCACGCCGCTGGAGAAACCAAGGTTTGCACCCGCCGCCTCCAGCCGCTCATAAATTTCGTCAAAGCTAAACTGCGCACAGCCGCGCTTGAGCATGTCCGCGGTAAAGCTCGCCAAACCCGCGCGCGCGCGCCCCTCGTAAATTGCGCCCGCTTGCAGCGCGCCGTCCAGCACCACAGATGGGCTGCCCGGGCTCGCGCGCACCAGCACGCTGATGCCGTTTGGCAGAACAACGCGCGTGGTGTCATGCGGGCCAGGCAGCGCCGCAAGATTTAATTTAGAAGGTACCGTGTGTTTTTTGTTGGGCATGCGATGATTGCGCTAGCACTGCGCCAGCTGTTGGCGAATAGTTGGCGGCAGCCTCACGGGCGGGCTGCTGCCGCTGGGCTGGCTGCCGGCCGGTAGTTGCCCACAATGCGATTGGTGCGCGCGAGATAGCGCTTGGCAACCCGGTGAACATCTTCCGCCGTCACCGCCATCAGCCGCGGCAGGTAAGTGGCAAACCAGGTATGGTCGTCAAGAATTTCTGCAAAGCCATACCAGAAACCAAGGTTGGATACGCTCTCCGCACTGTAAGCAAAAACGGCTTTGGCTTGCTTGGCAGCTTTCGCTAGCTCAGTGGCCGTTGGCGCTTCTGCCACAATGCGGTCAAGCTCCGCATCCAGTGCCGCCTCAACTTCTTCCGGTGTGCGGCCGTCGCGCACCACGCATGAGATACCGTACATGTACGGATCAATCGTGGCGGAGATGCCGCCGCTCACGTTTGCGGCCAGTTCCGTCAAAACTAACGCGCGGTACAGGCGGCTGGTTTTATTGCTCAGCCCGCCTCCAAAAACATTTAACGAATTTCCGCCCGCCAGAATACTGTCGAGCATCACCAGCGGTAGAAAGTCCGGGTCGCGCGCGCCCGGAATGTGATAGGCCACTTCAAGAAAAGCAGTCTGCCCGTCGCCCGAAAGATGCACGCGGCGCTCACCGCGTTGCTGCGGTTCGGCGCGCGCAAACTGCTGCGGCGCTTTACCCGCCGGGATTTTGCCGAACAACTCGCGGATGCGCGCCAGCATTTGCGGTGCGCGAAAATCGCCCACAGCCACAACGATTGCGTTGTTGGGCACATAATGCTCGCGGTAGTGCTCGTACAAGTCCGCGCGCTGCATATTCTGAATATCTGTCTGGTCGCCCAGCACCTCATGGTGGTAGGGATGTACGCGGAACGCCGCCGCCTGCAGTTCTTCGCCGAGCAAAAACATCGGGCTGTTCTCCGCGCCCTGGCGCTCGGAGATGATGACGGTACGCTCGGAGTCCACGTCCGCCGGCTTGAAGCTGCTGTTGCGCATCCGGTCCGCTTCCAGGCGCAGCGCCAGATCAATGTCACTGGATGGCATTGTTTCGTAGTAGGTCGTCCAGTCCATGGAGGTCATCGCGTTCCACACGCCGCCGGTGCGTGAAACAGAGCGCTCCAGTGCGTCGGCCGGGAAGCGCGGCGTGCCTTTAAACAGCATGTGCTCCACCCAGTGCGAGGCGCCCGTGCGCCCGGTGCGCTCATTGCGCGAGCCCACGCGGTACCACACCCAAAAGCTCACCACCGGAGCGGTGTGCATTTCGCGCAACAACACGGTCAGGCCGTTGGCCAGCCGCGTTTTTTGCACGAGCGGCTTAAGTGAGTTCTTCGGTTTTGCCACTGCCGTCGTAGCCGCGCCCGACGCCGCGGTAATTAAACCCGTGCGCCTTCATCACGCCGGCTGCATACACGTTGCGCCCGTCAATCAGAATATTGTTGCGCATCGCCTTAAGCATGCGTGCAAAGTCCAGTTGTTTGAACTCGTTCCACTCGGTCACCAGCACCAAGGCATCGCAGCCCTCAGCCAGCTCGTACGGGTTTTCAGCGTAGTGCACGGCGGGCGCTGCGCGGCGCGCGTTTGGCATGGCCACGGGGTCATAGGCGCGCACGGCGGCGCCCGCAGCCAGCAGCTCGCTGGCAATATCCAGCGCGGGTGCATCGCGGATGTCGTCTGTGTTGGGCTTGAACGCCACGCCCAGCAGGCCAATCGTCTTGCCCTTCAACTTGCCGCCCAGCAGCTCGCGCAGCTTTGCGCCCACCTTGCGGCGCGCATCGGCGTTGATCTCCATCACAGAGTTCAGCAGCTGCGGGTGGCGCCCCTTCTCACTGGCCATGTGTGCCAGCGCCTGCACATCCTTGGGAAAGCAGCTGCCCCCGTAGCCAATGCCGGCATCCAAAAAGCTGGCGCCAATTCGCTTGTCATACCCCATTCCAATCGCCACTTCTTTCACGTCTGCGCCCAGCGCTTCGCAAATGTTTGAGATTTCGTTGATGAATGAAATCTTGGTGGCGAGAAAAGCATTTGAAGCGTACTTGATCATTTCTGCCGTGCGCAAATCAGTGACAACGATTGGCGCGCGCAGCGAGAGGTGCAGCTGCGCAACGCGGTCTGCAGCCTCGCGGTGCAAAGACCCCAGCACCGTGCGGTGCGGGTTCATAAAGTCTGCAATTGCGCTGCCCTCGCGCAGAAATTCCGGGCAGGACACCACCCAGTAATCTATGGGCTCCGGCTGGTTTTCGCGCAAGATGCCTGCCACCCAGTCACCGGTGCCCACTGGCACAGTGGATTTGTTGACGATGATCAGCGGGGCGCGCATGGTGCGGGCAACTTCAATTGCGGCCTGGCGCACGTACTGCAGGTCAGCCTCTCCGTCCACGCCCGATGGCGTGCCAACTGCAATGAATGCAAACTCGGCGCCAGCTAATGCTTCAGCATAGCTGGTTGTAAAGCGCAGCCGGCGTGCCTCCACATTGCGCTGCACCAACTCAGCCAGGCCCGGCTCGTAAATTGGCAGCTGCCCGCGGTTAAGGTTGGAAACGCGTTCGGGGTCAATGTCAACGCAGCAAATATTATTGCCAAGGTCGGCGAAGCAGGTGCCGGTAACCAATCCCACATATCCGCACCCGATGACGGTTATATTTTTCATTTACGATTGTCTGAGCGCTAAAGGTCCATGATACCACAGCAATAAATCTGAGAGCGCGAGTTTATAATGGCATGGGTGATCTTCTGGGCAGTGCGGCAAGCCGTGCGTTGCTTTACCGGATACCCTTTAGCATGTTCGAAATTCTTTTTCTGGGAACATCAGCTTCCGCACCTTCTGTGCACCGCGGATTGACTGCAAACCTTGTGATGCATCAGGAGCACCGCTTTCTGGTGGATTGCGGCGAGGGCACCCAGCGTCAAATCCTGCAAAGTGGCTGTGGCTTCAAGCGCCTCGACAAAATTCTCATCACGCACGGGCATCTCGATCACATTCTGGGTCTTGGTGGTTTGCTTTCAACCCTGACGCGCTGGGAAGCCGTGGAGAAGGTGGAAATTTTTGCTGGCCACACGGCACTGGAGCGCATCCGCGATCTTCTCTTCCAAGTTGTTTTTCGCGGCGAGCGCGCACAATTTAACATCGAGCTGATCCCGTTGGAGACCGGGGTTGTGTTTGATAGCAAGTTATTTTCGGTGCGTGCATTTCCGGTCAGCCATCGCGGTTCTGATTGTTATGGCTTTGTTTTTGAGGAGAAGGAGCACCGTCCGTTCTTGAACGACCGCGCTGATGCACTGAATGTGCCTTTCGGGCCGGAGCGCAGCCAGCTTGTGCGCGGGCTGCCAGTAACGCTGGCTGATGGCCGCTTGGTGCTGCCCGCGGAGGTACTTGGTCCTGTGGTATCCGGAACCAAACTTGTGTATGTCGGCGACGCCGGCCGTACAGACAACTTGGTAGAGCACTGCCGCAACGCGGACGCGCTGGTGATCGAGGCCACTTACATCGAGCAAGAACATGATCTCGCAAAAAGTTTTCAGCACCTTACGGCGCAGCAGGCGGCCACACTTGCATTGGAGTCCGGCGTGCAGCAGCTGTTGCTCACGCATGTCTCGCGCCGCTATCGCGAGCGCGATATTCTTGCAGAAGCGCAGGCCGTCTTCCCGAACGTTTCCGTTGCGCGTGACATGGACCAGGTTCAGGTGCGCCGCGCCGCCGATGCTCCGGCCTGACTATTAGTTCCGCTCGCGGCGCGCGTCTGTAATGGAAATCTCTGTGCTACTTCAACGCTGGTCTCGGTTCAGCAACCATCCGCGTTTCTCTCGAACGGTGGTGATTTTATTGTTCGCCCTAATTTTTGCGCAGATTGTATTTTGGCAGCCGTTCTATGGAGTAATGGATGACGCCGGCTACCTGACTGGGATGCTGCCCGCAATGCGTCAGACAGGGCTGTGGGCCGCAATGCAGGAGTGGGGCGGTGCGGGCGCGGCTTCATGGGGTTTCTTTCGTCCAGTTCACCCAGTTATGGTTTGGCTGATTTACTCCGTGGGTGAGGCCTATGGCCCCGTTATCTTTTATCTGTTTAATGCCGCAATTGTTGTGCTTGCACTGTACGTAAATGCCGTAATACTTGCGCGAATTTGTGGCGCGGATCGGTGGCAGATTTTGCTTGGCATTTTGGCTTTTCCGTACACCATTGACTTGTTCATGCATCCAAGTTTGCAGGAAAAGCCAGTGTTAATCTTTGGCGCATTTCTCTTGTTCGCTGCGTTCAATCCGCGGTCGTCGTTTGTTATGCAAATTGCCGCAATTACTTTGTGGGGAATCTTGGGTATCTCATCCAAGCCCCAATTCTTAATTTATTTGGGGATGGCTGCTCTCGTGTTTGTTTCGCGGGAGCGGCTCGCCTCGGTGCGCGAACGCTTGACGCTTGCATACCTAATTGTGCTGTGCGTCGCTAGCGCAGCTTTGGTCGCCGGATTTGGAATGCGCGGCGGGTACACGTCCGGCGGCTATAGCACGGCGAATGCAATCACGAACGCAAAGAGTGTTTACGGTATGTTTTATCTGTTGCTTATTACCGCGGGCATCGTCAAATTAGTCGTACCTGCGTGGCGCGCCCAAGCGGCATCGACGCTTCTGCCTCTCGCAGGCACTATCGCTTTCACAGCCATGCTGCTGCCATGGATGCTCTTTCACGGCTACATCCTTTCGGTCTCTGCGCCACTGGTTGCCGTCCTGGCACTGCAAATAGTGCCGCGCCAGCTGCGCTTTAGCAGTGTCGGTCTGGTTGTGTTGGCTGTGCTTGCTGCAGGAATGAGCACTTATCGCACCGCATCCATATTCTCCAAGCTGGGGGATATCCGCTACTTAGTAACCCATGGTAGTGAATTCGAGGCTGTGGGTATCAGTGAAATAGCGGTTCCGTGTATGGAAGGCAGCGGTGCAATCAACTCGTATCTGGCGGTGTTTGGCGGCACAAAACTTTCTGCCCGCTACCTCGAACCCGCTATGACGATCGACCAGCAGGTGGTGTTCCACGCGCGCGGGATGTGCCCGCTGTCGCAGCAGCAACAAGTGGAAGCCGCTACCTGCTCGGAGCAGCTGTATTATTCCGGGCCGCTACCCGGTGATTTCAAACTTTCCCGTTATGTGTGCTTTG
>CANNEJ010000113.1 GCA_947503585.1 Anaerolineales bacterium
CCGCGGGCAGCTGCGCCCTCTATAATAAAAAACAGCCCGCAGGCTGGTTTAGCAGCCGCAGAACGATGCGGCTGGCGCACCATGTACGCCGAAATTCTCCCCAACGTCCCTTCCCTCAAGCATTCTTATTTTTACACGATTCCGCCATTTCTGGCGGGCACTTTGCGCGTCGGCCATTTGGTGGTGGCGCCGTTTTTAGAGCAGCGCGTGCAAGGTGTGGTGCTGGCGCTGGGCGCGGCTGCCCCAACGGGCGTGACTAAGTTTAAGGATGTGGAGGCGCTGCTGGATGCGGAGCCGGTGCTGAGCACGGAACAACTGGGGCTGGCGCAGTGGCTGGCGCGCGAGACGCGCGCCGACCTGATTGAGTGCGTGAACCTGATGCTGCCAAATGGGCTGGCGAAACGGGCAGGTGCGATTTACGAACTGGTTCCTGATCAAACACTCCAAATGCGGTCTGAGGCGCTTAAGCAGCTTGTTCTAATGGAGGTTCAGGAAATCTTGCCCAGCTCTAGCACGCGTCAGGAACGCCTACTTAGTTTGATGCGAAAGCGTGGGGCGATGCATAGTCGGCAGCTAAAGAATGCGATGAAGCGGTCCACCGATCTGCAGGCTGATCTAGATACCCTAGTACGTCGTGGGCAGATTAATAAGACAGCGCTACTTGACCCGCCCTCGGTCGGGGTGCGGCATGCAAAAACGGCGCGCTTGACGGTGCGCAGCCGGGGGCAAAGCCTGGCAGCTGTGCAGCTGCAGCTGGGCCGCCCGAATGCAGCCGCAGCGCTGCTGGCCCAGCTGATAGACCTGTGGCCCGGCCAGCCGGAACTGCGGGCAGCGCAAGCAGCCAGCGGCTGCACGCGGGCGCAAGTGCTGCGGCTGGCGGAGCGTTCTGTGCTGCAAGTGCTGCCGGCAGCGGCCGTGATGGCGCTGGCTGTGCCGGCGGCTGCAGCTCAGGCTTGGCTGGCAGCGAATGAGTTTGCACAGCCGGAAGCCGGTGCAGCACTGGCTGCACTGCTGGCTGCCAACCGGGCGCTGCCGCAGACGGCGGGCGCTGCGCAGCTGGCTGCGCTTGGGCTGGTGCACTGCTCCACCAATCCGGAGTGCGTGCGCCTGCCGGGCACCGTGCTGCAGGCGCGCGCGCAGCTGCTGGCGCTGCGCGGTGCCACGCGCCGGGCCCAGGCACTGGATGAGCTGGCGCTGCACGCCGGCGGCCCGCTGCCGGTGGCGTTGCTGCGCGCACGCACGGGGGTTACGCTGCCGGAACTGGCGCAGCTGGCGGAGCTGGGCTTGATTGATTTGGATGCAGTGGAAGTGCTGCATGATCCGCTGGCTGCCGTGCAGGTGGCGCCGGATGCAGCACTGGCGCTGACGGATGAGCAGGCAGCAGTTTGGGCTGCCGTGCACGCGGCATTTGAAGCGCCGCCGGCGCGCCGCACAAAGCCGCTGCTGCTGCACGGCGTAACCGGCTCCGGCAAAACCGAAATTTATTTGCGCGCAGTGGCCGAGGCGCTGCGCCGCGGGCGCAGTGCAATTGTGCTGGTGCCGGAGATTGCGCTGACGCCGCAAACGCTGCGGCGCTTTATGGCGCGCTTTGCCGGGCGCGTGGCTGTGCTGCACAGCCGCCTGACGCCCAACGAACGCTACGACAGCTGGCGGCGCGTGCGCTCCGGCGCGTTGGATGTGGTGATCGGGCCGCGCTCGGCTTTGTTTGCGCCGCTGCCCAATGTGGGCGTGATTGTGGTGGACGAGGCGCACGACCAGGCGTACTGGCAGGACAGCGTGCCGTATTACCACGCGCGCACGGCTGCGATTGAACGCGCGCGCCAGTGCGCTGCGGTTTGCATTCTGGGCAGCGCCACGCCGGATGTGGTGGACAGCTATCGGGCGCAGCAGGGCGCGTATACGCTGCTGTCTTTGCCGCGCCGCATTCTGGCGCATGTGCCGGCTGCTGCCACAGGCGCGCCGGTTGCGCAGTATGCGCCGCTGCCGCCGGTGCATGTGGTGGATATGCGCCACGAGCTGCGCGCTGGAAACCGCTCTATTTTCAGCCGTTTACTGGCGAGCCAACTGGCGCAGGTGCTGCAGCGTGGCGAACAGGCGATTCTGTTTTTGAACCGGCGCGGGCAGGCCACCTATGTGTTTTGCCGCGACTGCGGGCATGTGCTGCAGTGCCCCAAATGCAGCATTGCCTACACCTACCACGCGGCGCCGGAGCGCCTGCTGTGCCACCACTGCAATACGCAGCGCGCTGCGCCGGCGGCCTGCCCCACATGCAAGAGCGCACGCATCCGCCACTTCGGGCTGGGCACAGAGGCAGTGGAGTCCGGCCTGCAGGCTGCGTTCCCCGGCGTGCGCACCGTGCGCTGGGATGCAGACAGCACGCGCCAGCGCGGCGCGCATGCTGCCATCCTGCAGCAATTTGCAGCGCATGCAGCCGATGTATTGATTGGCACGCAGATGATTGCGAAGGGGCTGGACCTGCCGCTGGTGACGCTGGTGGGCGTGGTGTCTGCGGACACCGGCCTGGCCATGCCGGACTACCGCGCCAGCGAGCGCGTGTTTAGCGTGCTGTTGCAGGTGGCGGGGCGCGCCGGCCGCGGGCAGCGCGCCGGGCAGGTGGTGCTGCAAACTTACCAACCGGAACACTTTGCCATTCAGGCCGCAGCTGCGCATGACTATGCTGCGTTTTACAAGCAGGAGCTCGCGCTGCGCCGCAATCACGGCTATCCGCCCTTTGGGCGCGTGGCGCGTTTGGTGGGGCAGCATGTGCGCGCTGATGTGCTGCAGGCGGCAGCGCAAGCGCTGGGCGCAGCGCTGCAGGCGCAGCGCGCGGCGCAGGTGGACATCATCGGGCCGGTGCCGTGCTTTTACCAGCGCGTGAACGGCATGCACCGCTGGCAGATTGTGCTGCGCGGCGCGCTGCCGGCGGCGCTGCTGGATGTGGCATTGCCCGACGGCTGGCGCGTGGAAGTGGATCCGGTGAGCCTGCTGTAATGCAGCGCAGCGCCAATGTAAAATGCGCGCCATGAGCAGCGCGCTGCAAACAACCGGGATGCTGCTGGCGCAGCTGCTGCAGGCGCTGCGCCGCAACCATGCATTGGAGCACGCCACGCTGCATGTACTGGCGCAGCAGTTCCCGCACGCAATGCTGGCCGGGCGCGCCGACGCGCGCGGCTTCATGCTTTACGGCAGCGTGCCGGGCGCAGCGGTGCAGGCTGCCGCCCACACGGCGCTGCAGCGCCTGCGCAGTGGCGAGCAGCAGCTGGCGCTGCATCCCAACTGCGGCACCAATCTGGTGGCCGGCGGCTTGCTGGCTGCGCTGGCACTGGGCCTGGCTACAGCCGGCAGCGGGCGCAGCCGGCTGGCGCGATTGCTGCGCGTGCCGCTGCTGGCGGGCCTGCTGCCTTTGGCAATGCTGGGCGCGCGTCCGCTGGGCTACGCTGCGCAGCGCAGCCTTACCACCAGCAGCGCAATGGGCGCGCTGCAGATTGTGCGGGTAACGCGCAGCGCGCGTGCAGGCCGGATCCGCCACCGCATTCAGACGCGCGCGGCTGCAGCCCCCGGGCTATGAAACGCAAAACGGAAGGCGCGCCGCCGCCGCTGGTGGTGCTGCACGGCGACGACGAGTTTGCAATCAGCGAGCACCTGCAGCAGCTGCGGGTGCTGCCGGACTTCAACCTGAACATCAGCGAATTTGACGGGCGCAAAGCGGGCATTGCGGACGTGCGCGCCGTGTGCACTGCGCTGCCGTTTTTGAGTCCGCGGCGGCTGGTTGTGCTGCACAATGCGGGCGGCAAGCATGCGGAAGGCGAAGAGCCGGCGGCCGGCAAAAGCGGATTAGCGGCTGCGCTGGTGGATTATCTGCCGCAGCTGGCGCCGTTTACCACGCTGGTGCTGCTGGAGCCGCGCAAGCTGCCGGAAAACAGCCGGCTGCTGAAGGCCGCGCGCAAAGTGGCCGGCCATGTAGAGCATTATTGCGTTGTACCAGCCAAGGAAGAGGAGCTGGCACAGTGGGTTGTACAGCGCGCACGCGCAGCCGGTGGAGCTTTCAGTCCGGCAGCTGCGCGCGCACTGGCAGCTGCCATCGGGCCGGAACCGCGCCGGTTGGCCGGCGAAGTACATAAGCTGCTCGCTTTTGTGAATTGGGAACGCCCTGTACAACCCGCAGATGTTGAACAAACCACGCCGGCTGCCGGACAAGGAACAATTTGGGTGCTGGTGGATGCGCTGGCGGAGCGTGATGCGCGCCGCGCGCACGCCTGCCTGGACAAACTGCTCACGCATGATGCATTGCAGCCGTTGTTTGAGGTTTTTCCGATGATTGTGCGCCAGTACCGGCTGCTGCTGCAGGCGCGGGAGGTGTTGGACAGCGGCGCACCGGCTGCAGAACTGCAAAGTGCGCTGAAGGTACATCCGTTTGTGGCGCAAAAGCTGGGTGTACAGGCGCGGCGTTATACGCTGGCGGCGCTCGAGGCAATTTATGCGCGCCTGGCGCAGCTGGATGTGGCGATGAAATCCGGTACTGAGCCGCGCACCGGGCTGGAACTACTGGTTGCCGAACTGACCGCCTAAGCGCTGCGGTGCGCTGCAGTGCGCTGCGCACGCAAATGTTTCCCGTGAAACATAATTCAGCACCGGATTGGTGCTTGATCGGGCGTGTACCGCGCTCCAACCGGGCTGCTGCGCAGAACGCGAAGCGTGCGCCGGGGTTTCCCGTGAAACCAGCTGGCCACAGGGTTTCGGGGTGCGGCGCACGCTGAAATTTCGCGCCGGGCTAAACCTTTTTGTATATGGATTGCAATTCATTGCGCCACCGGCCTGTGCCACGCGCCTGTGTGTACCCGTGCGCAGCTGACAACGCCAGTTGCGCACTTTTTTGGAATGCCGGGCAGCTGCATAACCGGCAGCCGGCGGATTGAGCGATTGAACGCGCTTGGCACCGGCATGCGCCAGCCGGCGCCGGGGCATTCTCACTTTCCGCACTACTGCCGTTAAATAGAGCAGCGCAGGTTTGGGGCGTTGTAGCTGCACAGGCTGGTGATCCGGCGCGGTCGGCACTATTGACAGATATGCTACACTTTTCATGCGCTTTGGCCCCTTTAATGCAACTGCGGGGATAGTTTGCAAAATATGATTCTTTTCGCGGCGGCCTTGCTGCTTCTATTAATAACTGTGCGTGCATGGCGCGGGCTGCAATCACGCCCGCGCGCAGCCGTAATGCCCCCACCCTCGATTGCTGCCCGGCTGCGCTTGCAACGCGCCGGCGCCACCCTTGCCATCAGCGGCCTGCTGCTCAGCGCGTGTTACCCGGCTGGTTCTGCACCGGTTGACAGTAGCAACAGCCAGTTGGCGGCGCTGGACACGCGCCTGACGGCGGTGGCCGGCGCTGCGCCGCGCGGCACGCTGCAGCCCGCGCCCACCATGCAGCCGCAAGCGGCTGCGACAGCGCAGCCCGTGGCTGCAGTGCAAAGCGCAGCGCAAGGCGCTGCAGTTGCAGAACCGGCCGTGGCCTGGTGGCAGCTGCCGCTGCAGTGGTGGCTCAGTTTTATCGACTGGTTGTTCGGGCGGGAAGCGGAGGTGCCGGCGGATGCGGAGCAGGCAGCGCGTTTGGCTGCGGGCCCCGTACCGCTGGTGGTTACCGCCACACCGGCGCCGGTGGTGGAGAAGGTAACCGGCGATGTGGTGCTGACGGTGCTGGGCGGGCGCGTGGAGCTGCTGCTGCCGGGCAGCGAGACGTGGGAGCAGCTGTTGCTGCCACAGGCAGCGCTGCGGCCGGGCACACAGCTGCGCACATTCCAGCTTTCAACTGCGCGCCTCGATTTGATCGACGGGTCGCGCATCTTGGTGAAGCCGGTAACCACGCTGCAGGTGCGCATGTACCAGCACGATGCAGC
>CANNEJ010000114.1 GCA_947503585.1 Anaerolineales bacterium
CACCATGGACGCCAATACCTGGCGCCCCAAACCGGGGGCATCATTCAAGTTCAGCTCAAGCTGTTTGAGGCGCTCCGCGTATTGCGGCTGGTTGCCCAGCATTTGCAGAATTTGAGCGTACGCCTGAAACTCGTTCACCACCTGCCAGCGGCGGTACCGCACAGACTTCTCAAAACTAAGCATATTGATGGAGGATTGCCCCACAGTGGCAACTGCCCGGCGCGGCACCAGTACATATTCATCCAACGCGCCGTAGCCCGCCAGGCCCGCCACCAGCGCCACCACGAGCAGCGCAAATGCAATCAGCCCGGTCTGTAACTGTCCTTCACTCCAGCGCCGCTTGGCAGTGACGCGCACGGGAACAATTGGAATCTTAACTGGTTGCTTTGCCATGGGCGGGGGTTTTTAATTTGGCTGCAGCAGTGCCCGGTGCCAGGCGCCACCAGTGCAGCGGGAGCCGTTACTCCTCGGGGTACGCTTCGCGCGGTGCCTCTGTGCTGCGCTCGCGGCCGCGCGACTCCCAGCGGCCTTCCGGCTGCTCCGTGCGCGGGCGCGCCACCCGCCCCACAAATGGCAGCAAAGCCATATGGCGCGCGCGCTTAACCGCCTCCACCAGCATGCGCTGGTGCAGCGCGCAGGTACCGGTGCGGCGCATGGGCTGAATGCTGCCACTCTCGTTCAAAGACCGCACAATCACGTCCACGTCTTTGTAGTCGAGCTTGTTCACTTTGTTGCTGCAAAAGTAACAGAAGCGCGGCGGTCGCCGCCGGTCATCCCGGCCGCCCCGGCCTTCACTGCGATTTGATTCTCGATAAGCCATAATTGCTCTCCCACCCTAAAAATCTAAAACGGAAACTCGTCACCCGCTTCCATTGATACGGTTTGTTCCAGCTGCGCTGTATCCGCGCCACCGGGCGCACTGCCGCCTAAGAGCAGCATCTCGCGCGCCACAATCTCCACCTGCGTATGCTGCAGGCCGTCCTTGCCGGTCCACTCTTTGTTTTGCAAGCGGCCCTCAATATAAATCTGCCGTCCCTTGTGCAAGAACTCCGCGCACACGCCGGCGAGCTTGTCCCAGGCCACGATCGTAAACCACGCAGTCTCTTCTTTGTGATCGCCTTGCGTGCTCATCCAGGTGCGCGTGGTGGCCAGCCGGAAAGAAGTAACGGGCTGGCCGCCGGGAGTGTGGCGCAGCTCCGGCTGCGCTCCCACCCGCCCAATCAGCATCACCTTGTTCAAGCCGCGGGTCATAGCCGCTGCGCTTTTGCTGCACTAAGCCGCAGCTGCGTCCGGCTCATCCACTCCAGCTTCAAGCACCGGAGCAGCCGGCTGTGCAACTCCAGTACGAATTGCCGGCTCCTCCGCTGGTGCTGGCACAACCGGCGCTGCCGGCATCTCTTCATGGCGCACAAACAAAAAGCGCATCACATCTTCTTCAATGCGCAGCTTTCGTTCTACAACTGCCGGCGCATCCGGCGGCATGCGCACAAACCAAAATACATACGCACCTTCGCGTTTTTTGCCAATGGGATATGCAAGCCGGCGCCGGCCCCAGTAATCCAGGCGTGCAACCTCGCCGCCGGCAGCGGCAATCCAGTCTGCCACCTTGCCTTGCAATGTAGTTAGAGCGTCATCGCTCAGCTCCGGGTTCAGCACCACGGCCAGCTCATAATTTCTCATTTGTTACAGCTCCTACTTTCCATGGTCATGGCCCCTTTCAGCGCACGGGGAGTGCGCTTAGTTGGAGCGGAAAGCGAGTTTGAATTTACTACTCGCAGTGCCAAATAATACCGCCGAACGCGCTATTTGTAAATGCTGCGGCCGCGCTCTGGAACGGCGGCTTAGCACCCCGACCCGATCCAAGTGTTACCCTGAAATTCAGCTCCAAAACTGCCTATTTGCAGGCAAAAAGCAAGCCGTCAGGCTACCTACACTGGACGACCGCTAATGCAAAGCTGAAGATCGCCTGAGCCGGCCCGCTCACGAATTCTTGAATTGGCCCAAACTATCCTGAGGCCGACATGTCCGAACGTCCCTCCAAGGCTCTGGCAAGGGTCGTCTCATCCGCATACTCCACATCGCCGCCCATCGGCAGGCCGCGCGCCAGCTTTGTCACTTTGGGGGTGAGGCCCGCCAGCATGCGGTGCAGGTACATGGCAGTCGCCTCGCCTGCCAAGTTCGGGTTGGTTGCCAGCACCACCTCGCGCACGCTGCCGCGGCGCACCCGGTCTATCAGCTCGCGGATGCGCAGGTCATCCGGCCCAACACCGTCAATTGGCGAGATGGCGCCGTGCAGCACATGATAGTGCCCGCTAAACACACGCGTGCGCTCCAGCGCTGCCACATCCAAGGGATCTTCGACCACGCACAAGACGCCCGGGTCGCGCTCGGCAGACAGGCAAATGAAACACGGGTCGGCCTCGGCAGCGGTGATGTTGTAGCAGCTGCTGCACAAGCGCGTGCCCGCTTTCAAATCCAGCAGCGCTTCGGCCAGCGCACGCGATTGCTCCTCCGGCGCGCGCAGCATGAAGTACGTCAGGCGCGATGCGGACTTGGGTCCAATGCCGGGCAGTCGCGACAGTTCATCTACAAGGCGCTGCACCGGGCGCGGCGTAACCGGCCCGCGCATTACATGCCCGGCAAAGAAAGTTTGCCGGTTAGCGGGCCGAGGCGTCCCGCCGCCATGCCTTGCGATTGTTCCAGCGCAGCGTTCATGGCCACCACCAGAATGTCGCCGAGCATTTCTGCATCGCCGCTCTGCAGAAACTCCGGCGCTATGCGCACCGCGCGCACGCGCTGCACGCCGGAAATTTCGATCGTAACCGCAGCGCCGCCGGAGGTGACGGTGATGTACTCATCCGCCAGCTCCACCTGCGCCTGCTGCATCTGCGCCTGCACTTGCTGCAGGCGCGCCATCATGTCTCCGCCACCGCCACCGCCGCGCTGCGGACCCGGCCGCGCCATGTTGCCTTTGCCTTTTCCCATTTGGTTCCTCGCTGCAGCTTGTTCCAGTGTGCCAGCCACACCAGACATGCAATGTAATAAGTTTATCTTCCGCGCTCGCGGGCGCGCGCCCCGAGCTTGACAGCCGCTGCCACCACGCCGTCAGTCGCAACATCCGCGGGCAGCTCGGCACCGTGCGCCGCAGACTGCACAAAGCGCATCTTGAGCGTGTGGCCGGTTGCACGCAGCACCGCCTCCCGCATGCGCTCGCGCATCTCCTCAGTGTCCAGTTTCTGGTGGGCAAAAGCCGTCGTCACACCCAGCAGCAAAGTATCGCCATCAATGCGCAGCGGACTGCAATACTCCAGCAAAGCCGGCATGGAATGATGCAGCGCCTTGCAGTTTTGCAGCACCACCGGCCAGTGGCGCGAAACCTCTGGAACTTCCGCGGCCACAACCGCTGGCTCGGGTACGAGGGCTTTCACAGCGCTCTGTGGTTCCGCGGCGATTAGAGGTTTGACCAGTGGCGGGGCAGCTGCCGGCTTGGGGGCCGCAGCTGCCGGCCGCGCCGCAGCCGGCGCATGCGCGCCTGCCGCATAACTGCGCCAGTTCAGCAGCGCCAGCTCCAACGGCAGCTGCGCCAGCCACCCGCCGCGCCGCTCGCGGCCGGCCTCATCAAATGCACGCATGGCCCCGGTCAGCTGCGCCAGATCAAAGCGCGCCGCAAGTGCCTGCATCGTCGCGGTCGTGTCAGATGCATGCTGTGCAGCAGTGCCCTGCGCATGCCCCACCTTGCACAGCATCACGCCGCGCAGGTAGTCAACAATCTGGCGCGCAAACTGGCGCGGGTCAGTGCCCTGGTCCATGGCTTCATTAATCAGATCGAGGCCGGCGGCAGTGCGGTCATCCGCCAATGCCAGCACTAGCGCTGCGAGAAGCTGTTCGTTGGCGGAGCCAACCACGGATTGCGCCTGCTGCAGTGTTAGCGCGCCCTGGGTTGAGGCAACCAGCTGGTCCAGCAGGCTAATGGCGTCACGCAGGCTGCCGGTGGCCTGGCGCGCAACCAGCTCCAGCACAGCCGGCTCCACTGTCAGGCCCTCAGCCCCTGTGATTTCCTTGAGCCGCTCCACCATCTCCGGCAGCGCAATGCGCCGGAAAATATGCTGCTGGCAGCGCGAGGCAACTGTGGCGGGAACCTTGTGCGCCTCGGTGGTGGCCAGTACAAAAATTGCGTAAGGCGGCGGCTCTTCCAGCGTCTTTAGCAGCGCGTTGAATGCCGCATCCGAAAGCATGTGCACCTCATCAATGATGTACACCTTGTAGCGCCCAATCGAAGGCGAGAAGTTGATCTTGTCGCGCAGGTCGCGCACATGCTCAACGCTGTTATTGGATGCGGCGTCAATTTCAATCAAATCCAGAAAGCGCCCTTCGGCCACTGCCTGGCAGGGCGGACAAGCTCCGCACGGGCGCTGCGCCGCGTCTGCATTGGTGCAGTTCAGCGCTTTCGCCAGCAGGCGCGCCACGCTGGTCTTGCCGGTTCCACGCGGGCCGGCAAACAAATATGCATGCGAAGGGCGCCCGGCGCGCAAAGCGTTGAGCAGCGTTTGCACCACATGCTGCTGCCCCACCACGCCATCAAACTGCGCCGGGCGCCACTTAAGGTAGAGCGATTGTGATGTGGTCATTTGGGCCGCGGTGATACCTGCAGGCTACGGCACCGCAAAGGTGGCGTGCACTGCCCCTTGCGCGTCAATCAGGCGCACTTGCGCCCCGCTCTGCCAAACTGCGTCAGCCCGCGCCCAGTACAAATCGATAACCGTGTCCTGGCCGGCAACCGAGTGCACTGCCACGCGCCCCTTGTTGTTCAGCCGCAGCGCGGGAAACTTGTAAGCCGCATCATCGGGGCCGGCCAGCTGCCAGCCCGCCAAACTAACGGTGCCGCCGGAATTAACCAGGACTACCTGCTCCTGTTCGTAAACACCGACGTTCGTCACGCCAACGATGGTGAGCTGCGGCCGGTTCGTCAGCGGCGAAGTTGTGGCAGGCGCAAGCGGAGCTGCCTGGGTGCTGCCAGCCCCGGCAGCAGCCGTCTCCTGCGGCATGCTGGTTGCCGGCAGCGCCGTGGGCGGCGCGGGAATCACAAGCATCTGGCCGATGTCAAGCGAATTGGGGTCGGTCAATCCATTGGCAGCTAACAACTCCTCAACAGTGATGCCATACGAATTGGCAATAACTCCCATGGTTTCATTGCGGCGCACCACGTGAATGAGCGGGGTCGGGCTGGGCACTGGCGTCTGCGGCAGGGCAGCGTTGGTGGCCATCTGCACTGCAGCCAGCGTTGCGTCCGGCGTGGGGATCGGCGCCCGGCCCATCTCGGTCTGGCAGCAATAGCTCCACGTAAGCAGCACCCCCAGACTCACCGCGCACGACACAATCGCGTTGAGGATCAAAAACTCTCCCATGCGGCGGCGTGACATATCAGCGACTCAAATTAGCGGGCGGGCAAGACACAAAAAGTAGTGCGGGGTGGTGGATAAGAATGCGCGGGTTGTGGGCCCGCCAGGATTCGAACCTGGAACCTACCGGTTATGAGCCGGCTGCTCTGCCATTGAGCTACAAGCCCCTTTGCATACGCTGTGCAGACCAATAATACCATTGCGGGCAGCAACCCGTGAAAATGTTTGCGAAACTTGCTACGCACACGCCCGATAAAAAAAGAAGCGCATCGCTGCATGCGCTTCAATGTCGCGAGAGCGGGCGGCGGGATTCGAACCCGCGAATATCAGCTTGGAAGGCTGATGCCTTACCACTTGGCGACGCCCGCCGGCCAGTCGGGGTGCGCGGACTCGAACCGCGGGCCCCCGCGTCCCAAACGCGGTGCGCTACCAACTGCGCCACACCCCG
>CANNEJ010000115.1 GCA_947503585.1 Anaerolineales bacterium
TTGTGCTCGACCCCGAATTGTTGCTGATGGATGAACCGTTCTCGGCTGTCGATCCCCCAACCCGCGCACAATTGCTCAAGGATTTATCCAGCTTGTTGTCACAAAATCAGCGCACTACCGTGATTGTCACGCACAATCTGGCCGAAGCCGCCCAAGTTGGAAATCGTATTGCAGTGATTATCAACGGTGAACTGAGCCAGGTGGGTACTCCTCAGGAACTTAGGGCAAAGCCGGCCGATAGAAGTGTGGAGGAATTTTTGAAGGAACTTTAATAAGGCGGACTCAAAGTCAGCAGTTTAGTGGCTACATATACCGCGGTCACTGTCGGATCCGACAAGTAATCGCACGCGGCGGAGTGGAGCTTGGGTTTGGCGCTCCAAAAGTACCGCCTTCTACTGAAGTCCGGCAACCCGCAGCCGGCGATTTGTCAGGCGCTTGGTCGCAAGATTGTTTGGGGTCAGTCGCGTGCGCAGTATCAAACCGCGGCACGTCAGCATTGTCGCTTGGCCACCCCGTACCGTTTCACACGCTGCGTCAGGCGCCGCCGTTGTTGTCCAAGTTGATGCTGATCAAAGCCGCCTGCTCGCGCCCCAGCACAGCTGTGCGCTCTTGATTGACGAGGACATGTACCGGGCCATTGAACGGCGCGCGCTCCATCACGCGTACGTGTGCGCCGGCGCTCAGCCCCAGGTGTTCCAGGTAGCGCCTTTCCGCCGGGTTGGGCCCTTGCACGCTGAGTACAGTGCCTGCCAGGCCGCTGGTGAGCTCGCTGAGGCGCGTGCTGGCACCGCGCTGCAGCTGGCCGGCGCGCGTGGGTATCGGGTCGCCATGCGGATCGAAGCGCGGGTCGCCCAGCTTGAGCGCAATGCGCTCCTCAAAATCCTCAGAGATCACATGCTCCAGCGCCTCGGCCTCCGCGTGCACTTCCCCGCCGGTGTAGCCCAGCGCCTCGCTCAGGTACAGCTCTATCAGGCGGTGATGGCGCAGCACTTCCAGCGCAATCGCGCGGCCGCCGGGCGTGAGCGTGACACCCTGGTGTGGGGCGTAGTGCACAAGGCGCGGCTTGTGCTCCGCCAGCTTCTTCAACATACCGGTCACCGACGCGGGCGCAATGCCCATGCGCGCAGCCAGTGCCGTGGTGGAAACCGGCTGCTGCTCCTGCTCCAGCGAGTAGACCGCCTTAATATAGTCCTGCGCTGCACTGGAAAGCTGGCGCGTTTTGGTGGCGGGCGGGCGCATGCGCGGAGTATAGTGCGTTCCGCTGGTGCGCGCTGTTATACTGGGCCTGCAAGAAGTGTGGACGAAAATTTGGACGAGTGTCTGCAATTGACGGCGGCGCACATGGCGCAGATGCAGGCGTGGCTGACGGCTGAGCTGCCCAACGAGGGCTGCGGCCTGCTTGCCGGCACTGGCCGGCTGGTGCGGCAGGTGCTGGCCCTGCCCAACGCAGAGCGCAGCCCGCAGCGCTTCCGGGCGGAATCGAAAGCGCAGGTGGCTGCCATGCTGGAGCTGGACCGCAACGGCTGGGAGCTGCTGGGCGTGTTTCACTCCCACCCCGGCATGCCGGCGCACCCGTCAGAGACGGACCGGCTGCAAGCGTACTACCCCGAGGCTGTGAGTATTATTTTTGGGCAGCCGGCAGCCGGTGGCGGGTGGGAGGCGCGTGCGTTTCGCCTGCAAGCGGGCAGCAGCCGGCCGGTGCAGCTGCAGCTTACAAGTGACTCTGTTGCCAGTGCATGACCTGCCCATTTTTTAGTCAACTATTTTCAGCACGGCGCCGCTAATGCAATCCACACTCAGCGTACTGCTGGTCCTTATTGGTTATATAGTGGGCGCCGTGCCGGTGGGGCTGGTGGTGGTGCGCCTGCGCACTGGCTTGGATGTGCGCACGGTGGGCAGTGGCCGTTCGGGCGCCACCAATGTGATCCGGGCTGCCGGGTTTTGGCCGGGCTTTGCCACGGGCTGGCTGGATGTGCTGAAGGCGGCGCTGCCGGTGTGGCTGGCGGTGTGGCTGCTACCGGAGGCGTACTGGGTGCACACGCTGTGCGGCGTGGCGGCGGTGCTGGGCCATAACTATTCCATCTTTCTGCGCGAGACCGTGACCGACCCGCACAGCGGACGCGTGCGGCTGGTGCTGCGCGGCGGGGCGGGCGGGGCGGCCACGCTGGGCGGAGCGATGGGCCTGTGGCCGTTATGCGTGCTGATTATTTTTCCACTGGGGGCGCTGATTTATTTTGGCATTGGCTATGCATCGGTGGCCACCCTTTCAATTGGCATTATGTCTATCCTGATCATGGTGTGGCGGGCTGTCACGCTGGGCATGCCGTGGGAGTACACGCTATACGGCGGCATGTGCCTGATTCTGCAAGTTTATGCGCTGCGCCCCAACTTGAAGCGCCTGATGAATGGCACCGAGCGGCTGGTGGGCTGGCGCGCAAAGCGCCACTCTGGCACCCTCACCGCGGACCCCGGCGCCAGCACAAAGGAGTAATCAGCAACTAATATGAAGAAGCAGCGCCGCAAAGACCCGCCGCCAGCCCTGCGCAAGCCATCGCGCGCCAACACTGTCTTGGTGGTGCTGGGCTTGATTGTGGTGCTGGCAATGCTGTTGGAACCGCTGCTAAGTTCCACGGCTGCGCCGGGCGATCCCGCGCAGCCGGTGACTGAGACGCAAGCGGTACCGGCCGGCTAGCCGGCGCGCAGCACAAGCAGCAGCGCGGCTGCGCCGGCCGCAGCGTATCCGCCGAGCGCACTGCGCGCAATGGGCAGCGGCTCGCGCAGCAGCCCGCTGCATACATGCAGGGCAATCACCAGCACTGCGGCGCCCGCCGCCGGTGCAACCGGCCAATATGCCAGCACCCACGCACACTCGGCCACAATCACGCCCGTCACAAGCGCGCTAACGGCTGCGGGCAATGCACCCGCAGCGCTAAGCCGCGCCAAACGATAGGCCAGCGTTGCCGCCACCATGAACACAATGGCAACTGTAGTTGCGGAGCCGAAGGCGGCCGCGCGCAGCCAGCCAAAGTGCAGCAGCCCCGCCGCGTACGCCAGCCAGCCGAGCAGCAGGCGCGTGGTGCGCTGCGCGGCCGGCGCAGGATCCACCTGCGCATACTCGGCAATCAACACCAGCGTGAGAAACAAGACGCCCAGCAGCAGCGCCACAACCCAGGCCGGACTTACGGGCAGCTGCTGCAGCAGCAAGCCCACGCCAATCGCGGCCAGGGCGGGCAGGATCCAGTGCGCGGGCAGCTGCAGCGCATTTGGCGGGCCGCCCCACAGCGGATGGCTGCGCAGCATTGCGTCGCTGCCGCTGGTGATCAGCGCTGCCACCAGCAGCAGCACAACCGTGTCGCCATTTACCAGCAGCGCCACGGGCGCGCCCAGCAGCGTTGTCTCCACCAGGCGCGTGGGCAGCGCCAGCACCCGCGCCAGCGTGTAGGCCAGCGCAATGGTGGCCACCAGCACGCTGAGCTGGTCACTGCCGGGCAGCAGGCTGCGGCGCATCACTCGATTTTAGCAGGCACCTATAATGCGCAACATGATTGCGCTGCGGCTGATAGCGGGTGTGGCAGCGGGCTTGCTGCTGAATGCGCTGGCGGACCACTGGCCAGAGCGGCGCTGGGGCGCAGCTGCGCGCGTTACGCCGCAGCCGCTGCGCAGGGTGTTGGTGCTGCTGGCCACGGGCGGCGCTGCGCTGGGTTTACAGCAGCTTGGCCAGCCGCCGGCAGCGCACTTGCTGCACATGGCATTGCTGTTTTGCCTGCTGCTGGCGGGCGTGATTGATTGGGAGCAGCGCCTGCTGCCGGACCCGCTGCTGCTGCTGGCGGCCGGCATTGCGCTGCTGCTGGCAGCCTTGCGCGCCGGTAACCCTGCGCCGGCCGTGATGGGCGCCATTGTGGCGGGCGGCTGCATGCTGGCGGCTTACGCCGGCGGGCGCTGCTATGCCGGTGCGCATGCGCCGCCGGCCCTGGGCTTTGGCGATGTGAAGCTTGCAGCTGTGCTGGGGCTGGCGCTTGGCGTGCAAGCCGCGCTGCCGGCGCTGCTGGCGGGCGTGCTGCTGGCAGGCGCAGTGGCGCTGTTCCTGCGCGTTGCGCGCGGCCGGCACCGTGGCGTTTTTATGCCTTACGCGCCGTGGCTGCTGCTGGGGGCGCTGCCGGCACTGCTGCGCTGACGCAGTGCAGCGCCAGCCACAAGCAGCGCGGCGCCCAGCTGCGTAATGCCCCAGCCCCAACCGAGGCCGGGCAGTGCGCCGTACAATGCGCCGGCAATCGGGCGCACCAGGAGCAGCGGCCAGCTGTTAGCAGCCAGCCCGCACGCGGCGAGCAGCGCAAACCCCGCCCAGTACCAGCGCTGCCCGCGCAGCACTGCGCCCAAAACGCAGCCGCCCGCCGTCGCAAACAAAATCCACATTTGCGATTGCAATTCCGGATCGTTACCGTAAAGCAGAAACGGTTCTGTCAGCACGCCGAAGCCCAGCAACGGCACCAGCAGCAGCGCGCGGGTGCGCGGCAGCTGCCAGGCCCACGCGCTGCTGAGCACAATTGCAAAACTTAGCGGCGCCAGAAAGTTAAGGCGCCCCACCGCCAGTGCGCCGCTGCGCACCTGCGGCAGGTAGGTCACCCACTCCGAGAGGTCAAGGGCGTTGAGCGACAGCGCCGCGGCGGCGTGCGGGATCCATGGCCCAAAGTAGCCGGCCCATAAAAGCACCAGCCCCAGCGGCAGCAGCCAGGCGTGCACGCTGCGGCTAGCCGGCATTGCGGTGGTGTCGCGCACAAACAAGCAATAACTTCACGGCTAATAAAATGTGGTGCGCAGCACCGGTTGAAAAAGCTGCGTGCGATGGGCGCACACCGGATCCATCGCACAGCGGGCGCAGTCCGGCGCGGTCATCTCCGGGCAGCGCGTGCGCGCATTAAAGAAGAACCAGTCGATGGCGGCCATGCTGCAGCCGGAGCTCTGCGCCAGCAGTTGCATGGCACTATACACTGCGCTGCGCACCGCCCACTCATCCGCCGCCGGCAGCTGCTTGCGCGCGCTGAGGGCGGCCGCCAGCAGCGCGTCGCTTGCATCCACCAGCCCCATGCGCAGGCACATGCGCTGCAGGTGATAGTCCACAATCGGCGGCAGCTGTTCGGCGGGCGCGGCGTGCAGCCAGTGTTCCGGGCGCTCGCTCAGGATTAATGCCAGCAGTGCGGACTTCTTGCGCAGCGGATCTTCTTTGTAGCCGCCGACGTGGTCCAGGCTTTGCAGCAGGGCGGCCAGGGGCAGTGGCTGGTTGTTTGCATGCGCCAGTATGGCGGCGGGCGTGGCAGCCATCTCGCACAGGTCGCTGCCAAATGCGCGCGCCTGCTGCAGGTGCAGGCGCAGCGCAGGCACGGGCTGGGTGCCATCATCCGCGCGAAAGACGGCTTGCAATGAGCTGCTGCGCAGCGCAGCTTGCTGCGCGGGCGCGGCAAACGCGGGCGCAGCCTGCAGTGCGCTCCAGTACGCATGCCACAGATAGTCGCTGCCTTTGCGCTGCTGGCCGCCTTGCGCAGCCAGCAGCGGGCGCATGTACCGGCCGTTGCGCGCACTCCAAAATCCAAATTGCTGCAGCGTCGCAGCAAAAAAGAACTCCAGCGCTGCGGGGTGGCCGGCGGGCGGAAAGTGCGCCCCGGTGAAGTTGAAGGGCTGCAAGCCTGGCAGCGCGGCCACCAGTTGTGCGGTGCGCTCCACCTGCTGCGCGTTTACCTTCACGCGTGCATCTGTTGGTGTGGCTGCCGGCACGGATGGATGCGCAAACAGCACGGCCGGCCCGACCGCGGTGACCATGGCGGCGGCCAAGGGCATGGCGCTGCGCGCG
>CANNEJ010000116.1 GCA_947503585.1 Anaerolineales bacterium
GCTTTGTCTTTGGCGCTCACGTTCAGAATGCCGTTGGCATCAATGTCAAATGTGACTTCTACTTGCGGCATGCCACGCGGCGCCGCCGGAATGCCCTCCAGCCGAAACTCTCCCATCAACATGTTGTCTTGCGCCATGCTGCGCTCGCCCTGCAGAATTTTAATATCCACCGCCGTCTGCCCGTCCGCAGCTGTGGAGAAAACCTGGCTCTTGTTCACCGGGATGGTGGTATTGCGCTCAATCAGCGAGGTCATCACGCCGCCCAGTGTTTCGAGGCCCAATGAAAGCGGGGTTACATCCAGCAGCAGCACATCTTTTACATCGCCGGACAGCACGCCGCCCTGCACGGCGGCACCCACGGCCACCACCTCATCCGGGTTGACGCCCTTGTGCGGCACCTTGCCGGTCAATTTTTCCACCAGCTCTTGCACCATGGGCATGCGCGATGAGCCGCCCACCAGTACCACCTGGTCAATCTTGCTGGCGCTCAGCCCGGAGTCTTTTAGCGCGCTCTCAAACGGGCCGCGCAAGCGGTCCACCAATTTCTGCGTAAGCTTCTCAAAGTGGCTGCGCGTGAGCGCCATCTGCACATGCTTTGGCCCGTTGGCATCGGCCGTGATGAAAGGCAGATTGATTTCAGTTTGCGCCATCGCGCTCAGCTCAATTTTTGCTTTTTCCGCACCCTCGCGCAGGCGCTGCAGTGCCTGCTTGTCTTTGCGCAGGTCAATGCCCTCTTGCTTTTTGAATTCATCAGCCACCCACTCGGCCAGCGCTGCATCCCAGTCATCTCCGCCAAGGTGTGTGTCGCCGTTGGTGGCCTTCACTTCCACCACGCCGTCGCCCACTTCAAGCACTGAAACATCAAATGTTCCGCCGCCCAGGTCAAAGACAAGGATGGTTTCATTGGCGCGCTTGTCCAAGCCATACGCCAATGCCGCTGCGGTTGGCTCGTTGATAATGCGCAGCACTTCCAACCCGGCAATCTTGCCCGCGTCTTTAGTAGCCTGGCGCTGCGAGTCATTAAAGTACGCCGGCACAGTGATCACGGCCTGCGTTACCGGCGTGCCCAGATAAGCCTCGGCGTCCGTCTTCAGCTTACTCAGGATCATGGCGGAAATTTCTTGCGGCGTATAGGTCTTTCCAGTTTGCGGGATGGTTACGCGCGCATCGCCATTGGGACCGGCCACCACCTGGTACGGCACCAGGCTGCGCTCAGAGCCCACTTCGCTTTCGCGCCGGCCCATAAAGCGCTTGATGGAGTACACAGTGTTCTCCGGATTGATCACCGCCTGGCGCTTGGCCGTCTGCCCGACCAGCTTCTCGCCATTTTTATTAAACGCCACAATCGATGGCATTGTGCGCTGCCCCTCACTGGTGCTGATCACCACTGGATCACCGCCCTCCATCACAGCCACGACAGAATTTGTCGTTCCCAAATCAATTCCAACGATCTTTGACATTTTGCTACCCTCTTGTTTTCATGCAATCTAACTCACGGGAGAATAGGCGCGCAGCGTTTGAGGAGTATTAGAGGAGAATAAAACTGCTGTTAGCTGTGGGCGATATTTTCCGTTATACTGCGCGAAGCATGCCGGTGAGTTGGTCTGCGACCGGCGGTGGAACCAAAAATGTGCACTTTAAATGGGGTTTCGGGCGGCCTACGCGCAAGTGCGGGCTGCTGCCGCCCGGCAGGCTGGCAGCCGAATGCGGCCGAGCAGCCGCCTAACATTGTGCGGCGGGCGGGCGCGGGCGCGCTTGCGGGCACTTTGCATTAGCGTCCGCAGCCCGCAGCCAACCCATATTGTGACCGAGACCAAATACTCAATTGTCGTGCCGGTCTTCAACGAGGCCGAGTCGCTGCCTGAACTTTACCGGCGCATGTGTGCGGTGATGGACGGGCTGGATGGCACATGCGAGCTGATCCTCGTCAACGATGGCAGCCAGGATGGCACACCGCAATTGCTGCGCGCGTTGCAAGCGGCGGATGCGCGCGTACGCGTGCTGGAGTTCTCGCGCAACTTTGGGCATCAGATGGCTATCACCGCCGGGCTGGATTATGCCGGCGGCAGCGCTGTGGTCATCATCGATGCTGATTTGCAGGATCCGCCCGAAGCGATCCCGCAGCTGGTGGCCGAATGGCAGCGCGGGGCGCAGGTTGTATTTGCCGTGCGCGCCAAGCGCCTCGGTGAAAGCTGGCTGAAGCGCAGCACCGCAGCCGCGTTTTATCGCATCATCAACCGGCTCACGGAGCTGCACATTCCGCTCGATAGCGGCGACTTCCGGCTGCTGGATCGGCAGGTGGTGCTGGCGCTGCGCGAGGTGCGCGAGCATCATCGATTTATGCGCGGGCTCTCGGTCTGGCTGGGCTTTCGGCAGGCCAGTGTGCAGTACGTGCGCCAGGAGCGCTTCGCCGGCGTCTCAAAATATCCCATGCGCAAGATGATGCGCTTTGCGGCGGATGGCATCACAAGTTTTTCGTACGTTCCGCTGCAGCTGGCCACCACACTGGGGTTTATAGCGGCCAGCATGGCGCTGCTGGGCATCCCCGCTGTGCTGCTGCTGCGCCTCTCCGGTTACTATGCATTTGAGGGGCAGGCCACCACGCTCAGCAGCGTGCTGCTGCTCGGCGGAGTGCAGCTCATCTTTCTTGGAATTATTGGCGAGTACCTCGGGCGCATTTACAATGAGGTAAAGAAGCGCCCGCTCTACATACTAAGCGCACAGCTGGGCTTTACGGACTCCCGGCGCGACATACCCAAGCCGTGAACTTATGCGGATAGATCAGCGCTCCGCATTACTATCCGCCATAGCGTTTCCCAGGCCGTGAATTCATGCGAGTAGATCAGCGCTCCGCATTACTATCCGCCATAGCGTTTGCGCCAAACAGAGGCAACCCATGCGCCTAATGCACATCAACGGCCAGTTCACGCAAGGCCAAGCCACGCAAGAGATTGCCGTGCACAATCCGGCCACCGAAGAAGTGCTGGACACAGTGCCGCGCGGCACTGCCGCCGACGCGAACGCTGCAGTGGCAGCGGCCGTGGCCGCCGCGCCACAGTGGCGCGCCACCGTGGCCAACGACCGCGCCGAGCTGCTGCATGCCGCAGCCACCAAGCTGCGCCACCATCAGGAGCACCTTATCCGGCTGCTTACGCTGGAGCAAGGCAAGCCCTGGAGCGAGAACGAGGAAGAGCTGGTGTGGTCGGCCAACACCTTTGACTACTATGCGGAGCTGGGGCGGCACGAGCGCGGCAGCGTGCTGCCGCCGGGCACGCCCACCCAATTCAACTTCACTCTCAAGGAGCCCTACGGCGTAGTGGCCTGCATCACGCCGTGGAATTTTCCGCTGCTGCTTTTGGCTTGGAAGCTGGCGCCGGCGCTGGCGGCCGGCAACACCTGCGTTATCAAGCCGTCCGAGATGACGCCACTGAGCACACTGTATATGCTGGAGCACTGCCTCGACCATTTGCCAGCCGGCGTGGTAAATGTTGTGACGGGCTACGGCCCCGAGGTGGCAGAGCCACTGGTAACGCATGCGGATGTGGATATGGTGGCGTTCACCGGCAGCCTTGCCACCGGCCAGCGCATCGCAGCGCTGGCCGCCCCACAAATGAAGAAGCTGCATCTGGAGCTGGGCGGCAAAGACGCATTTGTGATTGCCGACGACGCCGACCCGCAAGTGGCAGCGCGCGCGCTGGCTTACGCAGCGCTGCTCAACTGCGGGCAAGTGTGCACCTCGGCTGAGCGCGTGTATCTGCCGCGGGCACGGGCCGCGCAGTTTACCGAAGCACTGGTGGAGCACGTGCGCAGCCTGCGCCTCGGGCCGGGCATCGAAAGCACCACAGATCTGGGACCGATGATGGGCGAAAAGTACCGTGCCAAATTTGAAACGCATGTGGATCAGGCGCGCCACGCCGGCGCGGCAATCCTCACAGGCGGGCGCCGCCCGCCCGGCTTAACGCGTGGCTTCTTCTACGAGCCCACGGTAATTGCCAATGCCGACCACAGCATGCTTGTAATGACTGCCGAAACCTTCGGCCCCGCAATTCCGCTGATGGAGTACAGCAGCTTTGACGACGCCATCCGGCTGGCAAACGACTCACCGTACGGGCTGGGCGCAACGCTGCTCAGCCGGGACCCCGACCGCATCAAGCGCTTTTTTGACGAGGTGCGCGCCGGCACCATCTGGATCAATGATCCGCTGACGGACAACTACGCCGGCCCGTTTGGCGGCATGCGCATGTCCGGTGGCAGCCGCGAGCTGGGCCAGGAGGGGCTGGAGGAGTTCCGCACCACCAAGCACGTGCACTGGGACTTCAGCGCTGCCGCCAAGCCGTACTGGTACCCGTATGGCAGCGCGTAAATTACTGGCTGCCGCCAGCGGGCAGGCAGCGCGCTACAACCTTTGACCGCTCACTTGACACTGTTGGCGGGCGCGATTAACATTTTTGCATCGACGCGGCGGCGGTTCGCCGCAAAACCTTATTGTGCAGGAGGAGTATTGATCGTATGTCTGAGCGTGTCACCGGAGAAGTAAAATGGTTCAGTGCGCCGAAAGGTTACGGCTTCATTGGCCACGAAGGCGGTGAGGATCTGTTCGTTCATTTTTCTGCGCTGAGTATGGAGGGGTACCGAAAATTGCTGCGCGGGCAGAAGGTTGAGTTTGCCATTACAGACGGCAAAAACGGCCTGCAGGCAATTGATGTACAAGTGATCCCCTAAAATCACAACCCGCGAACCACCAAAAGCCCCTGCCATGCGGGGGTTTTTGTTTTTTTGCAACAATGCCACAGGTATACTTTGCGCATGCAGGGGGACTAAAAATGCCCGCAGCCAAACTGCACCGCGCGGCTGGCGCTGCGCATTGCCGGTGGCTGCGCACTGCAAACTTGCTGCTGGCTTGTATGCTGGCGGCGTGTGGCGCGGCCGAAGGCCGGCCGGCTGCAAATAAACCGGCGCCAGCCATTGCCACGCGCAAGCCAACTGTGGCGACAGCCACGCGGCGCGCTACGCGCATGCCATCCCATACGCCGACGGCAGCGCCAACCAGTACGCCCCTGCCAACCAGCACCAGCACCAGTACCCGCACACCCAGCCATTGCCACGCGCAAGCCAACTGTGGCGACAGCCACGCGCCGCGCTACGCGCATGCCATCCCCTACGCCGACGGCAGCACCAACCAGTACGCCCCTGCCAACCAGCACCAGCACCAGTACCAGCACACCGGTTGCACTGCTGCCCTTCACAGACGATTTCAAGGACGATTTCAAGAATGACCGCAGCGGGCTGCCCGAAGAAGATTACGAGAACCTCAAAAGTTATTACTCCAGCGACGGCTTCAAGATTGATTTCTTTGACGCGAATCTGCTGCAAATGGCGTCCTACGAACAGAACTTTCCAAATGATTTTGCGGCCCGGCTGCGCCTTAAGTTAGGCACCAACTTATCCACATCTGCCGGCCTGGCGTTTCGCATCGCAGATCAGGACAACTACTATGCGTTTCTGGTAAACGGCGGTGGTGATTTCTGGCTGCTGAAAATAATCGGCGGCGATGCCGAGACGCTGCAGAGCGCAGAAATAGAGCAGCTGCAAAGCGCATTCGAAATTGAGGATTTGCGCATTGCTGTACAGGGCTCAGAGTTTCGAGTGTACGCACAGGATATTCTGCTCACGGTGGTGCACGACGAAACTTTTGCAAGCGGCGGCATTGGGGTCGTGGGCTGGTCGGAGGAAGGTGCGGACAGCCTGCGCTTTGCCCAGCTGGATGTGGTTGAGCATGCACAGCGCAGCGTGCCCGCGGGCAGCGAATGCACACTCACGCTGGAT
>CANNEJ010000117.1 GCA_947503585.1 Anaerolineales bacterium
CCCGTGCAGCCCAGGGCGGGCTGGAAATAAAACTAAATGCCGGCCAACTGCAAACCGCACGCCTGGTGCGCGCCAACCTGCCGGCCCTCGCCAAGGCGTTGGAAACGGCGGGCGTGCCCGTGGCCCGGCTGCTGGTAAGTGTGGAAAGCGAAGACAGCCAATCCGCGCAGAATTCGCCAACCGCAGCCGCACTGGCAGACAGTGCCCTGCGCACGGTCTACGCCTAGCCCCACCCGTTCGTCTCCCTGATCCAGTTTCATTTTTAGCCCCAAAGAGGACCCCCATGGCAATCCAACCCGCAACCCCTTACGCTACCGCACCTGCCAGCGCCCAGCCCGTGGTGACTGCTGCCGGCGGAGACAAAGACAACTTCATGCAAATGCTGCTCACCCAGCTGCGCTACCAGGATCCCATGAACCCGATGAAAGACTCGGACTTCATGTCGCAGATTTCACAGCTGCAGATGGCGGACAAAATGAGCCAGCTGAATAAATCCATGCTGGAAAGCGTGCGCGCCGAGACCCTCTCGCAGGCCGCTAACTTCATTGGCCGCCGCGTGCATGCGATGCAAAACGGGGAAAGCGTGGAAGGCGTTGTGAGCAGCGTACAGCAGCGCAATGGCGCGGTGACGCTCAGCGTGGGCGGCCGCATCGTAACACTGCCGGAAATTGAGCGCATTGATACCGACAACGCCAAGGACAGCGCGACACCGGCCGTGCCCGCCCTCTAATCCACTGTAACAACCAGGAAACAAACATGATCAGATCTTTTTACAGCGCAGTGACGGGCCTGGCGGGAAACCAGACTTATACCGATGTCGTGGCCAACAACCTCGCGAACATCAACACGGTTGGTTTTCACCGCAGCCGCGTGGATATTGAAACGCTCATCAGCCACTTGAAGCGCGCCGGCACGCCGCCCACCGAAGCGCTCGGCGGCATCAACGTTTCACAGGTGGGCGCCGGCATGTCCATTGGCAGCATTTCCAAAGTCTTCACCCAGGGCGCGCTGCAAGAGACCGGCCGCCCGATGGATGTGGCAATTGACGGCGACGGCTTTATGATTGTGGACGATGGCACCCGCACGCGCGCCTTCACGCGCGATGGCCAGCTGCAGATGGATGTTGATGGGAACCTTGTGCAGTCGGTGACCGGCTTCAAAGTGATGGGATATGCGCCCGCCGGCCAAACCCCGGCGGCAGCAGCTGGCGCTGCAGATGCGCTGGCCACGCCGGACGCCGATGCGGCGGCTGCCGAGACTACCCCCCCGCCGCCCGAGCTGCAGGCGCTGCGCATTCCGGTTGGGGACAAACAGGCCGTTGCCACTACCAAGCTAAAAGTGGCGGGAAATCTGGACGTGCTTACAGCGGCGGCCGGCACCACAACCAGCACGGTTGCCCTATTCGACTCGCTTGGCGTGCAGCATAACATTGCCCTCACTTTTACGCGCGGCACTTTACCGGGCAGCTGGACCTGGCAGCCCACATCCACAGACAAGTCCGTCTCCAGCGTGACCGCAGACGCCGCAGCGGTGGAGTTTGACGCCAACGGCGGACTAAAAACCGGCGGCGAGACCGTGCTCACGCTGCGGCTCAACAACGGCAGTGCCGCCCAATCCGTGAGCCTAGATTTCTCCGGCATCAGCCAGCTGGCACAACCCTCCGCTGTGAGCGAGAGCGAACAGGATGGCATGGCCCAGGGCATGGTGACCAGCATGAAGTTTGACAGTGAAGGCAAGCTGTACGCACTTTATTCCAACGGCCTGTCCAAAGAAGTGGGCCAGCTGGCGCTGGCAAATTTTGTAAATCCGGGCGGCTTGCTGGATGTGGGCCAAAACAATTTGCGCCCATGGCTGAACTCCGGTGAGCAGCAACTCGGCCGTGCCGGAGACGAGAACTTCGGCGTGGTATTGCCTGGAAATGTAGAAGGTTCCAACGTGGACCTTTCTACTGAATTCACCCAGCTGATTTTGGCACGGCGCGGCTTTCAGGCCAACAGTCGGGTTGTCACAACCTCGGACGAGATGATCCAAGAACTGCTGAACATGAAGCGCTAATCCGGCACAGCAGTCCGCGCACAGCAACAAAAAACCCTCCCGCATGCGGGAGGGTTTTTTTGATTGGCAAGTTACTGCCACGCGCCTATTTGGAGAGGTCTTCCTCCGGAAGCCAGCCTTTTACCGGCGGCTCCCCCGCTTCAATCTTGTACCACCACTGGTCGCCGGTGCACGCCCGCTCCTGCCCGTCCGATGACTTAAAGCGCAACATCCTGTCAATCACCTCAGTCTCATCATTGCGCCCGGCCACACCCACGATCGTCGACTCTTGGATCATACAGTTCGTATACATGACCACACTGGGAGACTCATCCTTGCCCTCCACCCGAACGCGCGCGCCCTTGTTGAACTTTGGAATGGGATCCTTTTTCGGACCTGCGCAGCCGGCGAGCAGCAGCACTGCCAGCCCCAGCCGGAACACATTTACTAAATTATTGTTTGACATTCTGATCTCCGGCGGAAATTCGCACCCTTGTCCCTCCGAACCGGCATTCGTCGGCGACGCAGTTGCAGCTGACCAACCTATTGTCAAAATTATACCTGTGCGGGCGCAGCGCAGCAAGCAACGCGCCGGGCGGCTCGCTTGCGACTGATTCGCTAACCGGGTAAACGAGGGACTTTAGCGGGCGGGCAACGCGCCGGGCGGCTGGCTTGCGTCCGGTTCGTTAGCGGGGTAGACGAGGGACTTTAGCGAGCGGGCAACGGCGGCGCGCTGCGCCGCCGGGATGGCGGCTGCCGTGTTTTCATTGCGCACCTGCTGGCAAAGTTCATCGCGCAGGATCGAAACCGTGCGCGGGGCAACCACGCCCAGTTTTACCCGGTCGCCATCGATGGCCAAAATTCGAACAGAAATCTCGCCGCCGATATTGAGGCCTTCGTCGACGCGCCGTGTGAGTACCAGCATGGCAGCTACCCGCCCACGGAATGATGAGCAGTGTATTCAGACTGGATGACTTGGCGCCCGATGCCGCGCCTCAAATTTATGACCAGCGGCCCCAGCAGGTTTATGGTGGCACTGGTTGTGGGTTCAGATGCACTGCCCAGGCTGCTGGCAGGCGTAATGATGGCCAGCACCAGCAGGTCGCCAAACTCCGGATAGTCCAGCTGCTCCTCATCTTCCGGCGACAACTGCAGGCAAAAGTCCGGCTTGAAGACTGTGGGGTCCGCGCCGATGAAGCCAATGCTGGGGTCATCCTGGCAGTTGATTAGGTAGAGCGGCGCAAGCTCAGCGTCAGTGACAACATCAAAGTGCTCCCAATCTGCGCAGCCCACGAGGCCGCCGGCAAAGTGCACCGTAATCTCGGAGCTGTCCGCTGCCCCGTTAAGGGACGCAGGCGCTGCGGCTGTTTGTTCCATGTTATCTCAGGTAGTCGAAGAGTGTGTTGCGATTGAGCGCACCCGCCGTGGCAAGCGCCGCTTGATACACAGTTTCCTCTTGCTTCAAAGCCAGCACGGCTTGCGCCATGGGTCGGTCTTCAGCGGTCTGCAGCGTGTTGCTCAAGCCTATCTGCACTTTCTCCAGCCGTTCCTGGGTGGCGGTCAGGCGCGCCAGACGGCCGCCCGCTTCGCCAACCAGCCGGACCGTCGCGTCCAGGTCTCCCTGCAACTCGCCAATCTGAAAGCTCACGTCCGGCGCTATGCCCTTGCGCAATGCCTCGCGCAGATTCACAAGCGTGGCCAGCATGCGCGCCGGCGCAATCTTCAGGTCCGACACCTCCTGGTTCAGCAGCACATTCATCGTGAGGGTCTGGCCGGGCTCAATTTCCACCTTGCGCAATCCGCTGTCGCCGTTATATTTTGCAGCGGTAATTGATTTTTGAACCTCCACGGCACTGTAAGCGACCGTGGTGGTCTTAAAACCGCCAAACACATACTGCTCGCGATGGGTGGTATTGAGCACGTTGACAGCTTCCTGCACCAGGTTGTCCACCTGCTTGGAATATGTGTCGCGCTCGGAGGCGCCAAAGGTGTCTGAAGCCGCCCGCACGGCAATTGCCAGCCCGCTTTGGATTATGGTGGAGAGCCCGTCCAACGAAGTTGCCGAAGCCGACAAAAACTCGCGCGCGGTGGAAATATTATTCAGGTAGGTTTGGTTGGATTGAATGGCGCCGCGCAAAGTGAGCGCGTCGCCCATGGCCACAAAATTGTCGGAGGGCATGTGCAGTTTCTTGCCGTCGCCGGCTTCCACCTGCAGCCGCGCCAGCTTCTTGCCATGCAGTTGCAGGTTGGCAAGCACATCTGCATACATCATTTGGTTGGTGACACGCATGGCTAATTTATTCCGTCAAGCCGGCCCGTTAGCGGCCCACCATGCCCAGGCGCATCACCACTTCTTCTGCCATCTGGTCAAAGTTGGTGAGCACGCGCGCCGCAGCCTGATACGCACGCTGCGAGCGCATTACCCGCGCAGCCTCTTCATCCAACGACACGCCTGTAACTGAATCTCGCTGGGTTGTGAGCTGCTCAACAATCGCCGAATGGCTGTCGAGTTCACGCTGGGCACGCACTGTGTCTGCGCCCAGCGCAGCCACGGCATCGGCCCAAGACTCTAGGATGGTGCGCGTGGCGCCCAGCGCCTCCGTGCCCGCAGCTACCCGCGCGCCTTCCGCATCCATCAGCAGCCGGCTTTCCAGTTGCGATATCTTTAGCGCAACACTGCCATCGCCCGGCGCAGCCGAGACGGCAGCCGCCGCGACGCCGCCCACGTTCGCCTCAAGCAGCGGGTGTACGGCCAGCTGCGCAGCCCCGTTGCCCACAAAGAAATCCTGGCCGGTGGCGTTTGCCGGCGGCAGGCCAAACCCGGTTTTGTGCAGGGCATTCACTTCACTGCGCAGGGTGTTGCTGAGGCGCTCCAGCGCACTAAGGCGCGCCACCACCTCTTTATCGCGGCCAATCAACAGGCCGCCGATCGTCCCCATTTTTACCTCAGCCGCCTGCCCGTCTTCCCACCGCAGCTGGCGCAGATGGCCACTGACGGTGCCGGCAGGCCCAGCCACGGCTGCACCGCCGCCGGCTGCCGGGTTTGCCACGGGTGCGGCCGGCGCTGCCGCTGCCTGCGGGTTCACCGCCTGCAGTAGTTGCGCATTTTGTCTTGCAACCAGCACGTGCCGCCCAATGGATACCACCACACTCCCGTCATTCTGGACGTATGAAGTGGAGCCGGTCAGCTCCGATAGTTGGCTGCGCAGCCGGTCCCGCTCATCCAGCAGGTCATTGGGTTGGTTGTCCGCTTTGAACGCAACCACGATGCGCTCATTGAGCTTTGCCAGGCGTGCGGCGGCCTGGTTCACTTCTTCCACCAGCCGGCCAAGGCGCGCATCCTGGTAGCGCTGAAAGTTCACCAGCCCGTCAGCCCGCTCATTAATGGATTGCGCGAGGCGCACGCCGGCATCCCGCACAGACCGGCGCACAGCCGGGTCAGCGGAATCAGTGGAGAGCTGCTGCCAGCTGCCCCAAAACTCGCTCAGGCGTTCGGCAACACCCGAGCCGTCTTTTTCGGGGAGCATGGCTTCCATATGGCGCAGCACATCGGCGCGCTCCAGCCACTGCTTTTCAACCGAAACTTCAGTGCGCAGGCGATCGTCGTAAAAGTCATAGGCCATGCGGCGCGTAAGTTCCACCTGCGCGCCCTGCCCCATCTGAATTGCACCGCCGGATTCGCGGTTGTAAGATACTGCCGCGTAAGGATTGCGCGTGCCCAGCACCACCTCCTGGCGTGTATAGCCCGGC
>CANNEJ010000118.1 GCA_947503585.1 Anaerolineales bacterium
AGGACTTTGCCCGCGGGCAGGTGCTTTTCGACACGCGCCTGGATCCGGCGACGCTGCCCTTTTTGGTGCAGCTGGCTGCGCACCACGGCTGGCCGCTGTCATTTGAGACGCCGGCCGTGGCGTATCTTGCAAATGACTCGGCGCACAATGCGGCGGCAATGCGCATGATCAACATCGGGCGCTGGACGCGCGTGCGCAGCCTGCTGACGGATTTGCCCACGGTGCCGCACAAGGCTACGTTCTTCGTTACTGAAGCGCCGGCGCGGGCTGCGCTCATCGAATCTTTGCGCGCCGCTGTGCAGGCTGCCGCCCTGCCGCTCACAATTACCGGTTCGCATGCATTGATTGCGGAGGCGCTGCCCGCCGGATTGAGCAAGGCGGTGGGCTTGCAATGGCTGGCGCAGCACCTGGGCGTGGCAGCAGCGGAAGTATTGGCGGTGGGCGACAACGACAACGATGTAGAAATGCTGCGCTGGGCCGGCGTGGGCGTGGCCATGGGAAACAGCAGCGCGGCAGCGCTGGCAGCAGCAGACTGGGTAACGGCAGCGGTCGGGCAGGACGGCGCGGCCCTGGCGCTTGAGCGCTACTTGTAGCGCCGGCTGGCTTCGGTATACTCGCGCCATGCCCGTTGATGTCCGCCTTGCAGATGTGGTGCGCATGCGCAAAGTACATGCGTGTGGTGGCTGGGAGTGGAACGTGGTGCGCCTTGGGGCGGATATTGGATTGGTTTGCCGCACCTGCAACCGGCGCGTGCTGCTGCCCCGGCGCCAGTTTGAGCGCGGCCTGAAGGTATTTGTGCAGCGGGCGCCCGAAGCGGCTGCCAGCCCGCAGGCAGCTGAATGAACCGGCAGCATTTATCTGAAATATGGAGCGCCGTGTGACTGCCTTGGTGCAGCCCGGCGCCGCGCTGGACGGCGTGCGCCCCGTGAATATCTCGCGCGACCTGCCCGGCATTGCGCGCCTGATTGAAGTTTGCTTTGGCGACCGGCTGGACCGCGCCGGCCAGTCTGCGATTGCGGAGATGCGGGCGCTGGGGCGCAGCGGTGCGCTGGTGCGCGTGCTGGCGCTGCTGTTTCGCAACCTGCCCGGCTGGCAGCATGGCTTTGTGTGCGAGCGCGCCGGCCGCATTGTGGGCAATGTGGGCGCGCAGGCTGCGGACAATGGCCCGGATACGTGGCTGATGGCCAATGTGGCCGTGCATCCGGATTACCGCCGCCTCAATATTGCCAGTGATTTGATGCGCGCTGCGCTTGAGCATGCGCAGCGCAGCGGCGCTGTGCGCGCCATGCTGCAAGTAGATGAAGACAACACGGCTGCGCTGGCAATGTATGCGCGCCTTGGCTTTCACAAGCTGACCGTGCGCACGCTGTGGGAGCGGCGCCCCACGCCGGAGCTGCCGCGGCGCGCACTGCTGCCGGACGGCATCGAGCTGCGCCACGCGCAGCCAAGCCACTGGCCGCAGGAAAAAATACTGCTGCAATCCCTGCGCGCCGAGGGCATCACCTGGACGGCGCCCATGCAGGTGGACACGCTGCGGCCCACGCTCGGACGCAGTCTGCAAAACTTGCTGGACGGGCGGGGCGAGGAGCGCTGGCTGGCGCTGTCCGGCAGTGAGCCGGTCGGCTGGTTTTACATTGCGCGGGCGCTGGGCGGCCCGGACCAGCTGCGCATTGTGGCGCGGCCGCCGTGGGCTGCACAGCTTTATCCGGCACTGCTCACTGCCGCGCTGGCGCGTTTGGGGCGGCGTGCCTGGGTGCTGGGCTTGGAGCATCCCGCCGGCGATGGGGACGACTTGTGGATCGGCCACCACTTCCGCGCGGTGCGCACGCTGCGCTGGCTGGGCTTAAATTTAAGTGCCGCGCGTTGACGCGCTTATGAGCACGCCTTAAAATTCAATCCCGTTATGCAGTACAAAGATTATTACGAGGTTCTGGGGGTGGCGCGGACGGCAACGGCTGTGCAGCTCAAACAGGCCTTCCGCAAACTGGCGCGTAAATATCATCCGGACATGAATCCGGATGACAGCAGCGCTGAGCAGAAGTTCAAGGAACTAAATGAAGCCTATGAGGTGCTGAGCGACGCAGACAAGCGCGCCAAGTATGACCAGCTGGGCGCAAGCTATCAGCAGTGGCAATCGCGCGGCGCACAGTCCGGCGGCTTTGACTGGGGGCAGTGGGGTGCGCAGCATGGCGCCGGTGCGCAGCCCGGCGGCGGCGATGCATCCGGCGATAGCGGCGGTTTCTCTGACTTTTTTAATTCCGTGTTTGGCGGTGCAATGCGCGGCGCACGCACGGGCGCGCCGCGCCCCAGCGCAGATGTGCAGCGCGAGGCAACTATTTCGCTGCTGGAGGCCTATACGGGTGCTACGCGCCGGCTTTCCAAGGGCGAGCGCACCCTGGAGGTGCGCATTCCGCCCGGCTCGCGCAATGGCACGCGCATCCGGGTGGCTGGCGAGGGCAGCGCGGATGGCAGCGGCCGGCGCGGCGACCTGTACCTCAAAGTAAGCATTCATGATGATGAGCGTTTTGAGCGCCAGGATGACGACCTGCATCACAAGCTGCCCATCAGCCTTTACACGGCGCTGCTGGGCGGCAAGGAGCAGGTGCCCACGCTCACCGGCAATGTGGAGCTTGCAATTCCGGCCGACACCCAAAGCGGGCGGGCCTTCCGCCTGCGCGGCAAGGGCATGCCGCTGCTCAAGGATCCGCAGCAATTTGGCGATTTGTATGTGCGCGTGCAGGTGGACCTGCCGCGCAACCTGAGCCCGGAAGAGCGCACACTAGTTGAGGCGCTCGCCAAGCTGCGCGCCAAGTGAGCGCGCTGCCCCGCGCTGCTGCGCGCCAGCAGCCGGCGCTGCGGGTTGTAGCGGGGCTGCTGCTGCTCGCCATGCTGGCTTGCACCATTCGCCCGGAGGCCATCGCTGCGGTTTTTGCGGAGCCGACTCCCACGCATCTGCGGCCCACGCGCACGCCCAAGCCGCAGCCCACGCAGCCCGCAGTGCTGGCCACGCAGCCGCCGGTGCTGGATGTGGTGGCGCCGCCAACCCCGGCTGCTCCCCTGCCTGGCATTCAGCAAAACCTGGTGGATGTTTACGCGCTGGCCAACACCGCAGTCGTGTCCATTTTGGTCAGCGCCGGCACAGACAAGGCTTCAGAGGGCTCGGGCTTCCTCTACGACTCGAGCGGACACATTATTACCAACGAGCATGTGGTGCGCACCGCGCAATCCATTGAAGTCAGCTTCTCGTCTGGCGAGAAGGTTGCGGGCCGGCTGGTGGGCAGCGATGCCAACTCGGATCTGGCGGTGATTGTTGTGGAGCGCATCCCGGCGGGCGTGGTTGCGCTGCGCCTCGGTGATTCCGATCGCGTGCAGGTTGGGCAGCAAGTTGTCGCAATCGGCAATCCGTTCGGGCTGCGCGGCACCATGTCGCTGGGCATTGTGAGCGGGATGGGACGCATGCTTACCGGTTCGCCCACGGACCCGTCCGTCGCTCCCGTCGGCAATTACACCATGCCGGACATCATTCAAACCGATGCCGCCATCAACCCCGGCAACTCCGGCGGCCCGCTCCTCAACCTGGCCGGCGAGGTGATCGGGGTAAACAAAGCCATCTACTCAGACAGCGGCACTAACTCCGGCGTGGGCTTTGCCATTGGCGCAAATGTTGTGCGGCGCGTTGTGACCGCGTTGATCCTGACCGGAAAGTATGAATACCCGTACCTGGGAATTATGGGCCAGGATGTATACAGCATGGCGGAGCTGCAGGCATTGGGCATTGCAGCGCAGCCGGGTGTGTATGTTGTGTCGGTGCTGCCGGACGGGCCGACGGCCGCGGCCGGCTTGCGGGGCGGCAGCATCCCCACCGCTTTTGGCGCGCTGCAAGGCGGCGGCGACGTGATCACCGCGGTGGATGGCCTGCCCGTGCTCCAGTTCTCCGACCTGCTTAGCTACCTTGCAAAAAACACAAAAGTTGGACAGATGGTGAGGCTAACGGTTTGGCGCGGCGGCACATTGCTGCAGATTGATGTGCGCCTGACGGCGCGGCCGTAGTGCCGGCACGCTGAATGGCTGCCCGCGCCATCTGCTGCAGGCGTGCTGCCGCGCTGGCACTTGCGCTTTTGCTGGCTGCTTGCAGCGCCCCGCCGCCCACTGCTACCGCTGTTGTGGCCACGGCCCGCCCGCAGCCCACAGTCACAACGGCTCCGCCAACCGCGGTGCCCGCCCCGCGCGTACTCACCATCTGCCTCGAAAACGAGCCCGCGTCGCTCTATATTTTTTCTGAAGCTGGCCGCGGCTGGAATCATGTGCAGGAAGCGCTGCGCGATGGACCCATCGACCGGCGCGGCTTTGGGCGCCAGCCCGTAATTTTGGAACGCCTGCCGGATTGGGAGAATGGCGATGTGACCCTGGACAGTGTGGTGGTGGAGCCGGGGGCCGGGCTGGTGACAGCCGATGGCGACCTTGACCGGCTGGCAGCGGGCGTGCCGTATTGGACTCCGGATATGGAGCGCGCGCTGGGCCGCGCGGACAAAGCCATCACTACCATTCAAATGCGCATCACCTTCCGCTTGCGGGACGATGTGCGCTGGGCGGATGGCGCGCCGTTGACGGCGGATGACTCTGTGTTTGGTTTTGAGATTGGGTCGGCTGCGGCCACGCCCGGCTCCAAGCTGGCGGCATGGCGCACCGCCACTTACCGTGCCAGCGCTGCGCATACCATCACCTGGGTGGGACAGCCGGGCTACTACCCTGCAGATGTGTTGGAGCATTTGGCGGAGCCGCTGGCGCGCCATGCGTATGGAGATTTGGACGCTGCGCAGCTGCTGACGGATGAACAGGCCAACCGCGCGCCGCTGGGCTGGGGTGCGTTCCAGGTGGCGCAATGGGAGCCCGGGTTACTGCGCCTCGTGCGCAACAAATATTATTTTCGCGCAGCCGAGGGCCTGCCGCGCGTGGACGAGGTGCACTTTGTCCCGTTGGCGGACGAGAGTGCGGCGCTGAGCGCAGTGGCCGGCGGTGAATGCCAGATTGCGGTGCGCGACAGCTGGGACGCGTGGGAAGACAGCGCTGACGCGCTGCTGGCTGCCCAAAGCAGCGGGCAGCTGGCAGTGCAACTGGTGCCGGGCCCGGTGCTGGAGCAGCTGGGCTTTGGTATTTTGATGGCGCCCGACCTGCAGCGCAAAGCCGGCACAGACTTGTTTCAGGCTGTGCCGCTGCGGCGAGCGCTGGCGCATTGTGTAGACCGCGAAGCGCTGGCCGCTGCAGCCCAGTGGGGCCAGGGCAGCGCAGCGGCCGGCTTTGTGCCCGCGGCGCATCCGCTGCAACCGGCGCCGGCGGGCGGCACCCTGCCGGAATATGCTGTGCAGCGCGGGCAGGCTTTGCTGGAGGCGGCGGGTTGGCTGCCCGCCGGTGACAGCGGCGTGCGCTATCGGCAGGGCCGGGCGCTGCGCTTGCGTTACGCGGTTAATTTTCCGCTCTCCAACAGCGGCTTCCTGCGCCAGTCCGTGGCCGAGCTGCTGCGCACGCAGCTGCGCGCCTGCGGAGTTGACCTGCAAGTGCAGCCCTTCGCCAGTTCAGATTTGTACGGCGAGTTCCCGGCTGGTGTTTTGTTTGGGCGCCAGTTTGATCTGGCGCAGTTTGCATGGCTGCAGCCGGGCGAGCCGCGCTGCGAGCTGTTTACCAGTGCCGAGCTGCCGGGCGCGGCCAACCCCGGCGGCAGCAATTACACCGGCTATCGCAGCGCTGCG
>CANNEJ010000119.1 GCA_947503585.1 Anaerolineales bacterium
GCTGCAGCCCGCCGCCGCTGGCGCCGAGCAGCTGGAGCAGCTGCTTGCCCAGCGCCAGCAGCTCTACGATTCGTTTGCACTGCAGCAGCCCACGGACGGGCTTGCGCCGCAAGCTTTGGCGCAGCGCATTCTGGCGGAAGCGCCGGCGTGGCAGCCGCAGCCTGCCAGTGGCAGCAGTCCGGCTCTGCTGCTTGGTAGCGGCGCGCTGCAATATCTGCCGCGCGCGCTGCAGCGCGCGGGTCTGCCGCTGCCGGCGCTTATCGTCACCGACACAAACGTCGCGCCGCTGTGGGGCGCAGCGCTGAGCGCGCAGCTTGGTGTGCCCGTGTGCACTGTGCCCGCCGGTGAAGCGCACAAAACCCTGGCAACCATGCATCTGCTCTACGACGCATTTTTAGATCACGGCCTCGAGCGCAGCAGCGTTGTGCTGGCACTGGGCGGCGGCGTGCTGGGGGACATGGCGGGCTTTGCAGCTGCCACATTCATGCGCGGTGTGCGCTGGATCAACGCGCCCACCACACTGCTGGCAATGGTGGATGCCAGCCTGGGCGGCAAGGTGGGGGTGGACATGCCGCAGGGAAAAAATTTGGTGGGCGCATTTCATCCGCCGGCGCTGGTGGTTAGCGACCCGTGTGTGCTCGCTACATTGCCGCCCGCCCAGCATGCGGCCGGCCTGGCAGAGGCGCTCAAGCACGGCTTGATTGCCGATGCGGAATTGTTTGCCGAGCTGCCGGCTGCCGCACCGCTGCCGCGCGCGCTGCTGCAGCGTGCCATCCAGGTTAAGTTGGATATTGTTGCGCGCGACCCGCTCGAGCACGGCGAGCGCGCAAAATTAAATGTGGGCCACACTATCGGGCATGGCATTGAGGCAGCCTGCGGCTACACACTGCCCCACGGCTTTGCAATTGGAATTGGCCTGCTGGCAGAAGCGCAGCTGGCTGTGCGCTTGCAGTTGGCGGATCAAGCCTTGCCCGCCACCATTCGCGCGCGCCTGCTGCAGCTGGGCCTGCCCGTGGCGCAGCCTGGCCTGCCCGCACAGCAAGTGCGCGCCGCCATGCAACGCGACAAGAAAAAACAGGCCGGGCAGCTCGCCTTTGCGCTGCCGCGCGCGCTGGGCTTGGTAGAATACGGCGTGCACGCGAACGATGCCGACATCATGGCGGCCATCGAAAGCGTGTGCGCCTAAAGCGGTAGATTTATGCTCAACATTCTTGTACTCCACGGCCCAAACTTGAACCTGCTTGGCACGCGCGAGCCGGCCGTGTACGGGCGCGACACACTCGCAGACATAAATGGGCGCCTGGCCGAGCTGGCGGCAACGCTGGGCGCCGGCACCCGTGCGCTGCAATCCAACCACGAGGGCGCTCTGGTGGACGCGTTACATGAAGCCCGCGCCTGGGCGCAAGGCGTCGTGTTCAACCCCGGCGCCTACAGCCACACTTCCATTGCGTTGCGCGACGCCATCAGTGCCGTAGCACTGCCCGTCGTGGAAGTGCACCTCTCCAATATTCATGCGCGCGAGGAGTTCCGGCAGCGCTCGCTGCTGGCACCCGTGTGCGTGGGTGTAATTGCCGGCTTTGGCTGGAACTCTTACGCTTTGGGCTTGCGCGCGCTGCTGCAGCACTTAGGCAGCAGCCCGCAGTAACGGGCGGCGCAGATGGCAGACCCCAAGCCCATAAACTTTACGCGCGGCGTGCCGGCCACCGAGTCATTTCCGGCCGCGGAGCTGGCCATTGCCGCCGAAAATGCGCTGCGCAAACACAGCGCCACCATCCTGCAGTACGGGCCGGCCAGCGGCTTTTTGCCAATGCGCGAATGGCTGGCGGCGCGCTACGGCGTGGCAGTGGAAGGCGTGCTGTGCAGCAACGGCTCGCTGCAGATTGTGGAGTTTCTGGGCGCGGCGCTTTTGGCGCCCGGCGATACCGTTTTTGTGGAAGAGCCCACATACGACCGTACGCTCACCACGCTGCGCAAAGCGGGCGCGCGTGTGGTGGGAATTCCGCTGGAGGCCGATGGGCCGGATATTGGCGCACTCGAGCAGGCGCTGCGCATCCACCACCCGCGCTTTTTTTATGTAATCCCGGACTTTCAAAATCCGTCCGGCACCACCTGCTCGCGCGCAAAACGCGAGCGCCTGGTGGAACTGGCGCGCACGCACAACTTCTTTTTGCTCGAGGACTGCCCCTACCGGTCGCTGCGCTACAGCGGCCAGCCAGAGCCGGCCCTGATTGACTTGGCGCCGGATGTGGTGCTACTGATGTCTTCTTACAGCAAGCTCATCGGCCCCGGGCCGCGCTTTGGTTTTGCCATCGGCGATGCCGGCCTGCTGCAACGCATTGCAAAATATGCGGAAGACACCTACATTTCGCCGGGTTTTCTTGCGCACGGAATTGTGTACGAGTATTGTGCGGCTGGGTTTTTGGAGCCGCAAGTGGAGCGCCTGCTGGCGCTTTACGCGCCGCGCCTTGCAGCCACTTTGGCCGCGCTCGACAAGCATTTGCCTGAATCCAAGCCCTCGCGCCCGCAAGGCGGCTTCTTTCTCTCGCTTACTTTACCGGAGGGCGTGAGTACCAGTGATGTGCGCACGGCAGCCGCGCTGGTGGGCTTGAATTTAGCCGATGGTCGCGGATTCTTCAGCAATGGCGGTGGCGAGCGTTTTCTGCGCCTGCCCTATTGTGCGCTTTCGCCCGCAGATTTAGACGATGGCATCAAACGCCTGGCTGGTGTTGTGCGTGCTTTGCAGGCGTGATTTTGCGCTGGATTCTGCGCGGGGGTTTTTGCCAGTGGCGCTGCACACCCAAGCTTAACTTTTTCAAAAACTTAAGCTTTACGACTGATTCGCCATTGACTCAAACTCGGACTGCTTGTTATACTGCGCGCCCGCTGGCAGGGTAGACTTGGGAGCGTGCGCTAAACAGGGTGTGGCGCATGCGCGGCAGATCCCAACGCCGGTGCGCAGGTTCTGAGTTCTTTCAACAACTGAATAATTGTTTTGCGGTGTCAGGTTGTGCAAGCAGCCGGCGCCATGTGCGTTTATTGAGGACTTATCTTTGTCATTATTGATTTGCGGAGCCCGCCGGCTGTGCGCTGCGCCGGGCAGTTGTAAATGAAGCCGGAACAAGTCTGGCAGGCGGCGCTGGGTGAACTGCAGTTGCAGTTGCCCGCGGCCACGTTTGATACGTGGCTGCGCGGCTCGCGCGTACTGGCACACGAGGAAGGCTTGTTTGTAGTTGGTGTGGCCTCCGGCTACGCCAAAGACTGGCTGGAGCGGCGCCTGCACGCCACAATCGCGCGCACACTGTCCGGGATTGTGGGCCGCACGGTTGAAGTGCGCTTCTCCGTGTCCGGCAACGACGCGCCGGCAGCTGAGACGTTAGTGGGCGCCAAAGTGCTTTTGCCCGCTGCAGAAATTGAAGTGCCTGAAACTCCCGGCCTCAACCCGCGCTATATTTTTGAGAACTTTGTGGTTGGTGCGCACAACCGCATGGCGCACGCTGCAGCGCGCGCCGTCAGTGAGTCGCCGGCGGGCGCATACAACCCGCTGTTTCTGCACGGCGGCGTGGGCCTCGGCAAAACCCACCTGCTGCAGGCCATTGGCAACGCAAGCGCCCGCCAGGGCTTGCGCGTGCTTTATGTGGCGGCCGAAGAATTCACCAACGACCTGATCAACGCCATCCGCACGCACACCACCGGCGCCTTCCGCGAAAAATACCGCACAATCGATGTGCTGCTGGTGGATGATGTGCAGTTCATTGCCGGCAAAGATGCCACGCAAGAAGAGTTGTTCCATACCTTCAACACGCTGCATGGGCAAAACAAGCAGCTGGTGCTTTCCTCGGACCGCTCGCCCAAGGCCATGATGACGCTGGCCGAGCGCCTGCGCTCGCGCTTTGAGTGGGGCCTGTTGGTGGATATTCAAACGCCGGACACAGAAACGCGCAACGCCATCCTGCGCAACAAAGCTGAAGCGCTGGGGCACAGTGTGCCGCCCGCCGTGCTGGCGCTGATTGCGCAGCGCGTGCAAAGCAATGTGCGCGAACTCGAGGGCGCGCTCAACCAGGTTCTGGCGCAGTCGGCGCTGCTTGGCCTGCCGCTGGATGAGGCGCTTGCCAACCGCGTGCTTGCCAACTTGCGCCCGCAGCAGCGCACTGTTTCCACCACCAGTGTCGTGGCAGCCGTTGCAGCCTTTTATGACCTGACCGTGGCGGACCTGTGCGGGCGCGACCGCTCGCAGCAAATAGCCCTGCCGCGCCAGATGGCGATGTTTATAATGCGCGAAGAAACCGAGGCCTCCCTGCCACAGATTGGCGATGCACTGGGCGGCCGCGATCACACCACCATCAAATATGGCTACGAAAAGCTGCGCGGCTTGGTGGACACGGACGACAAGCTGCGGCGAGAGGCGGCGCTCATCCGCGAGGCGCTTTACAGCGCAAAATAGCAGGCCGCAGCAACCCAAACGCCCAAAACCCGCAGTTGCGGGTTTTTTGTCGCGCACAGCGCGCCTGTGGATAACCGGCGTTTTTCTGTGGATAACTTACGCTTTACGGGGATAGTCTTTGGCGCCGTGCTGCCAAAAACACCAAAACTGCACCGAAAACCCGAAAACAGCCCGCGCCGCTGTGGCTGCCAGCCCCGAGCTTGTTGAAAAAGAATCTAGCTAGCCTGCCCCGTTTTTTCTCCCCCGCTTATCCTTATACTGTAGGCGGTGGTTGTTTGGCGGGGGGGGAAATGTGTGGTGGAGGCCCTGTGTTTAATTCGAAAAGCTTCCGCCCAAAAAGTTACTAGAGTTTTCCACTACACTACGACTACTACGATTCATTAAGAGAGATAGGAAGAATACTTAATTAGTGCCCCGCCAAAACGCGGCGCGAGGAGGGTGTATGTTACGGACACTAAACGAAACAAGCAGGCAAATGCGGTTCAAGGCGGACCTGCCGGATATGCTACTGGAGGTGCACCAGACTTTTGTTGCACAGCGGGTGGCCGATGTTTCTGCGGCGGTTTGTGCGGCACTTGAGGGAAGCGGTTTGTTGGCGCTGGTCCAACCCGGAGAAACGGTAGCGGTGGGGGTTGGTTCGCGCGGCATCGCGAATATCGCCGCGATTGCACACGCAACTGTGGACCGCCTCAAAGCCCACGGAGCCCAGCCGTTTATTGTTGCTGTGATGGGCAGCCACGGCGGCGCCACCAGCGCCGGCCAAACCGAGTTGTTGGAATCCATGGGGGTAACAGAAGCAACAATGGGGTGCGAGTTGCGCGTCACGATGGACGTGCAGGCGGTGGGCCGCATCCCGGGCGGCCCCGAATTGCACCAGGACATCCATAGCGCTGCTGCAAACCACACAATTCTGCTCAGCCGAATTAAGCCACACACAGACTTCCACGGCAAACTGGAAAGCGGGCCGGCAAAGATGGAGGTGATTGGTTTGGGGAAGCAGCGCGGAGCAGAAATGATGCACGCTTATGGCACCAGTGGCTTCCAGCGCTTTTTGGCGCCGGCCGCCCGGGTGTATGCTGCCAACACAAACGTGCGCGGGGCCATCGCCATTATTGAGAACGCGCACGAGGACACAGCCGAAATCGTCTGGCTGGCCGCAAAAGAAATTGGCACCGAAACTGAAGAGTTGCTGCTGCGCAAAGCCAAGTCTCTGATGGCCAGCCTGCCGTTTGCTGCCATGGATGTACTGGTAATGCGCGAACTGGGCAAGAACATCAGCGGCACCGGCATGGACACAAATGTGATC
>CANNEJ010000120.1 GCA_947503585.1 Anaerolineales bacterium
CGCAGAGTGACCTGGCAGACTTTAAGAAATTGTGGGACGACCCGGCACTGCAGCCGGATGAAATAAAAATTTACCCCTGCTCGCTGCTGGCAAATGCCGACCTGTATGCGTATTGGCAGCGTGGCGAGTACCACCCCTACTCCGATGCAACACTGGTGGAGCTGGTGGCCGCGTGCAAGCAGCTGGTGCCGCGCTACTGCCGCATCAACCGCGTGTACCGCGACATCCCCGCGCCAAACATTGTGGCGGGCAGCACGTGCTCCAACCTGCGCGAGGTGGTGCAGCGCCAAATGCGCGCCGACGGGCAGCGCTGCATGTGCCTGCGCTGCCGCGAGGTGCGCGGCAACGGCGCCGCCGCCGGGGAGCTGACGCTGGACAACCTCGTGTATCCAACCGCCCAAAGCACAGAGCACTTTCTTTCTTTTAATACTTCGGATGACAAGCTGGCCGGTTACCTGCGCCTGTCACTGCCGGCTGCTGCGGCAGAGCTCGGGCTGGACGAGCTTGAAGGTGCGGCGATTGTGCGCGAGGTGCATGTGTATGGCGCGGCGCTGCCGCTGGGCGCGGGCAGCACCAACAACACGGCGCAGCATAGCGGCCTTGGCAAGCGCCTGCTGGCCGAAGCCGAGCGCATCGCCAGCACGCACGGCTATACGCGGCTGGCCGTCATCGCCGCCATCGGCACGCGCGAATACTACCGGCGCGCCGGCTTTGAGTTGTGCGGCAGTTACATGCTGCGCACGCTGCCCGCAGCTGCTGGCTAAGCCCGCGCCTCAGCGCGCGCGCAGCGCGAAGTCTTCTGCGCCGCCCAGTGCGCCGCTTAGCGCGCCACGCTTGTGCGCTAGTACGCTGCCATTTGCAAAGAACGGAAAGTCAAACTCGATCGGGTCGCCGGCGCGCTTGCCGGGGATGGGCATCAAGCGCGCCGTCAGCGGCTTGCCCAGGCGCAGGGCCAGCGCCGCCACATCCAGCATGATTGCCGCAAGCTCCCCCGCTGCAATATCACCCGCCAGCGGAATGGTATCAAGGCCCGTGCCGCACACTGCAGAGTACAGCAGCAAATCATTCACGGTGAGCATGCCTTCCGTGCCGCGCTGCGCGAGGCGCTGGTCTTCCAGCAGCGGCAGAAACAACCCGCTAAATCCAGCATGCGGAAAGCGCGCATGCTGCACGCAATCGGCCACCAGCGCGGCCGCTGCGAGCGTGCCATGGCTGCCCACAGCGGCCACACCCAGCGCCTCCAGCGCCACTCCAATCGATGCGGACTGCTCCGGAAAAGGCGCGAGCGAAAAGTCGATGCCTGTAAATGTATGCGGCAGGCCGGCCAGCGCCTGCTGCACTTGCGCGCCATGCAGCTCAAGCGCAGCCACCAGCCGGGCGCACGCCTGCGCCACGCTGTCGGCGCCTGTGAAGGCAGTCACTGCCAGATCGGCGGCTTCGGTGGCAACTGCAAACACCGGCGCGCCACCGGCATGAAATGCGGCCGGCAAAAACGGGGTGCCGGGCGCCACGCCCGCCAGCGCTGCAAAGCGCAAGTTGCCAAGCCCGTCGGCAGTGAGGCGCGAATTGCGCAGCGCCACCTGCGTAGCGTGCTGAATTGCGCCGAGGCTCACGCCGCCGGTGCGCGTGGCAATCTCTCCCGCAGTGAAGATGCGCTGCGTTGCAGCCAGTACATCCGGCAACGCTGCCCAATACGACTGCGCATCACCCAGCTGCACCGGGCCCAGCCCGGCGTAATCAATGTTGTTGAGCGCCAACTGCGCCTGCACTGCCAGCGCATACTCCGGCAGCTGGCCAGGCTCGAGGCCGGGCACAGCGCCCAGTGGCTGCAGGGCCGCGCGGGTTGTTTGCACCTCGTAGCCCGCCTGCAGCAGGGCAGCCCGCGCCCGTTGCAGGCAGGCGCCCGCCTGCGCCATGGCCTTGCCATCCAGCGGGAAACTGCCGTCGCAAAAGTAAGTAATTGAGCGGATTTTCATTTTACAAGTGCTGATATTAAGTTAACAAGAGTTGCGTAGCATTCAAAGCGGGACTGGACATAATGCTACAATATAAAGGCAAAATCAATGGGACCTTCTAATTTTGTATTTGACGTGAGCGAGAGCACCTTCGATGTTGACGTCGTCAACCGCTCTTATGAGACGCCGATACTGGTGGACTTTTGGGCGCCGTGGTGCGGCCCGTGCCGCTCGCTTGGCCCGGTGCTGGAGAAGCTGGCAACAGAAAGTGACGGCGGATTCTTTCTTGCAAAGGTAAACGTGGACGAGAACCCCAACCTCTCCGTGCGTTTTGGGGTGCAAGGCATTCCGGCAGTGAAGGCTTTCCGCAACGGGCAGGTGATCAACGGCTTTGTGGGCGCCATTCCCGAGCCGCGCGTGCGCGAGTTTTTGCAAAAGGTGGCGCCAAATGAAACCGACCACACACTAGCGGAAGCAAACAGCCTGCTGGCCACCCGCCATTGGGCGGACGCGGAAGAGAAGCTGCGCGTGATCATAGAGGCACAGCCGCGCAACGCTGCTGCCGCGCTGGGCATGGTGCGCGCACTGGTAGCGCAAGGCAAGGGGCGCGAGGCGCTTGAGATCATTGAGGTCTTTCCGAGCGGGCCGGAGATTGTGGCTGCGGAGCAGCTGCGGGCGCTGGCGGAAATACTGGCTGAGGTGGCGGAAGACAGCGATCACCGCACCGAGCACGATCTGCATCTGGCGCAGTACTGGCAGTCCGCGCGGCTGCTGGCCGGCGGCCGGTATGCTGCCGGCATGGACGGGCTGATGGAAGGGCTGCGCAGGGACAAAAAATTTCGCGGCGGGGAGCCGCGCAAAGTGATGCTGGGCGTGTTCGCGCTGCTGGGCGATGATGACCCGCTCACCCGTGAGTACCGCAGCGAACTGGCCAGCGTTCTGTTTTAGCCTGGCTGCCGCGCCTGGCGGCAGCTGCTTTGCGAATGCACGCGGTTCATGCGAGCCACTCCACCAGCGTGCTGACGCCCTGCCCAACACCCACACATAAAGTAGCCAGACCATAATACGGGCGCGCCTGTTGCGGCGCGCGGCGCTGCATCTCATGCAGCAGCGTCACCAGAATCCGGGCGCCGCTGCAGCCCAGCGGGTGCCCCAGCGCGATTGCGCCGCCGTTTACGTTTGTGATCTCATGCCGCAGGCCCAACTTGCGCATCACGCCCAGCGCCTGCGCAGCAAACGCCTCATTCAATTCCACCAAGCCAATATCTTGCACGGTGAGCTGCAGCCGGGCAAGCAGTTGCTGCGTGGCCGGCACCGGGCCGTAACCCATCACGCTGGGGTCCACGCCGGCCGAAGCTGCGCCCAGCCAGCGCGCCAGCGGGCGCAGCCCCAGTGCATGGGCACGCGCCGCGCTCATCAACACCAATGCCGCCGCGCCATCGTTAAGGCCGCTGGAGTTGCCCGCGGTTACGGTGCCTTGCGGGCTGAAAGCCGGCGCGAGCTGCGCCAGGCGTTCCAGATCCGTGTCCAGCTCAAAGCCATGTCCGTTGTGCTTGCAGCGCACCGCCTCATCCACCGCCACAACGCGCGCTGCGCCACGCCGCTGCGGCACGCTTACCGGCAGCACCTCTGCCGCAAAACGCCCGGCATTTAGTGCCGCCACTGCCCGCCGGTGACTCTCCAGTGCAAACGCATCCTGCTCAGCGCGCGTGATGCCCAGCTCTTGCGCAATGTTCTCAGCCGTCTGGCCCATGCTGAGGAGCGGGAAGCGCGCAGCCAGCACCGGATTTGGAAACCGCCAGCCCAGCGTGGTGTCATAGACGGGCGGGCTGCCCACTGGATAGGCACCCTCCGGCTTGGGCAGCACCCATGGCGCGCGGCTCATGCTTTCCACGCCGCCCGCCACACACAACTGCGCCTCGCCCACGGCGATGCAGCGCGCGGCCTGATTCACCGCCTCTAAACCTGAGGCGCACAAACGGTTCAGCGTTACAGCCGGCACGCTGTCCGGAAAGCCGGCCAGCAGGCTGGCCATGCGCGCCACATTGCGGTTGTCCTCGCCCGCCTGGTTTGCACAGCCGGCATACACTTCATCAATGCCCAGCGGGTCGATGGCGGCGCGTTCCACCACGCCGCGCAGCACACCGGCCAAAAGGTCGTCCGGGCGCACAGCAGCCAGCGCGCCACCCACGCGCCCAATCGGGGTGCGCACACCCGCCACAATTACAACTTCATTTGTTTGCATGAGTGTTCCAATGCTGTGCAACAACCGGCGGGCGCACTGCAGCTTTTGCGATTCGCATCCGGTTAGCTGCCCAACCCGGAGATAAACTCCGCCAGGGCGGCAGCGGCGCGCTGCAAACGCGGGTGCGCGTGGTTAATGCAATCATCTGCATCACGCGCAAACGCCGCAAAAACTTCCGCGCCGCCGGCTGGCTGCTCTGTGTCCAGATAGCTTGAAGACAAGCGCAGCGTCAGCGCATCATCATGAAAGGCGCTGCCCGGCAGCGTGGCGATGGAATGTTTTTCCAGTAGGTGTGCAGCCAGCTGCGCGCTGGTGTGCACGTTGCGCTGCGCCAGAACCGCGCGCCAGCGCCCGAAGTTTGGATACAAATAAAAGCCAGCATCCGGCAGCGGGCACGGCACCCCAAATTCCTGCAGCACACTGTGCAGCACACGCGTGCGCGCGCCATGCAAGCGCGCGCTTTGCGCAATGTGCTGCGCAATGGCAGGGTCCGCAGCATAAGCAGCCAGCGCTGCATGCTGCACCGGCGCCGCCACGCAAGACCAGATTTCGCCGGCCACAATTTGCAGCGCCGCAGCCAGCTCGCGGCCCGCTGCGCCCGGCGGCAAGATGGCCACGCCAAAACGCCAGCCGCCCAGCGACAGGTGCTTGCTCAGCCCGCCCGTGACCACCGTGCCTTCCGGATAATACGCGGCCATGGACGCGGAACCAAGCGCGTTGTGCGCCGTCAGGCTGTAAATCTCGTCGCTCACCACCATCAATTGGTTGCGTCGCGCAAATTCCGCGCATGCCCGCAGCGCGTCCGCACTTTGTGCGCTGCCCAGCGGATTGCCGGGCGTGTTGAGCAGCAGCATGTCCGGCCGCTGCCAATTGGCGGCAGCTTTTTGCAGTGCATGCTGCAGGCGCTCCGGATCCAGCGCGTAGCCGGCGGCCGGATCCAGGGGCACTGCCACAACGCTGCGCCGCGCCAACTGCGCCTGCGGTGCATACGAAACCCACGCGGGCGTGGGCAGCAGCATGGTGCCTTCGGTAGCCAGCGCCAGCGCCATCAACAGCGCCTTGCTGCCGGGCCCGATCACCACTTGCTCTGCAGCAACTGCCAGCCCAAAATGCCGCCCGTAAAACGCAGCGATTGCAACGCGCAGCTGCGCTCTGCAGCGTGTTCGCGCAGCGCTGCCACCACCGTTGCCGGCACCGGAAACCGCGACTCGCCAAAACCCAGATGGAGCACATCACGCCCGGCTGCGCGCAGCGCCTGCACCCGCTCATTAATCTGCAGCGTGGCAGAAGGCTGCAAGCCCGCCAGGCTGGCGCTTGCAAACCGAAACGGTGAACTGCTATCGGCGGGCATCGGTCAAACTATAACTGCGCGGCGGTTTGCGCCGCAATCTGCAGCTGGCCGCATCAAGGCGCTGCGGTACCGGTCGGCGCAGGTGTCCCGCCAATCGGCGCCGGTGGAGCACCCGGCGTGGGCGTGCTTTTTTGATTTGGCAAAAACACCCATGTCACAATCTCGCCAAATGCGCCCATCAAGCC
>CANNEJ010000121.1 GCA_947503585.1 Anaerolineales bacterium
GGCAGGCTATAGGTGCGGGATTTCTTGAGATTGGAGAACATTGGATTGTTCCTGTCGGCGAATTTTGAAATTTGAGCGGCCCACCAGCCGATTTGTTAAGTAACCTTCGCGCGTTCCTTGTCTGCTAATATGCGCCGCAGAATTTTACCCGCGGCGGACTTCGGAATGGCGTCAATAAATTCCACCTCCCGTACCCGTTTTTGCGGCGAAACGTGCGCCCCCACAAAGTCGATGATAGCAGCTTCTGTGATGGTGGCTCCGGGCTTTACCACAACGGAGGCTTTAGGGATTTCGCCTGCCTCCGCATCTGGCTTTGGAATAACTGCCGCATCTGCAATGTCCGCGTGCGTAAGCAAAAGTGCCTCAAGCTCGGCGGGTGCCACCTGGAATCCTTTGTACTTTATCAACTCCTTCAGCCGGTCCACGACTGAAAGGTAGCCGGCGTCATCACACTATCCGATGTCGCCTGAGTGGAGCCAGCCATTGCTATCGATCATGGCTGCTGTGGCGGCCGGATTGTTTAAATATCCAAGCATTACCTGCGGACCGCGCAGCCAGACCTCGCCGCGCGCGCCCGGGCCTAGCGGTTGGCCGGTTTCCGTGCTCACAATCTGGCACTCGGTGTTTGGCAGGCACGGGCCCACGGCGCCGGCTTTTTCCCGGCTGTCCGGGGTGATGTGTGTAGCGGGGCTGGTTTCTGTTAGGCCATAGGCCTGCTTTACGACGCCTTTGAGGCCTGTTTCCGCTTCAGCAGAGATTTCCTCGCTGAGTGGGGCGGCGCCGGACGTGTTGTCCTCTACTATCCAGAGCTTTGCTTTTCACGAAGTGCAGTGCACTAGTAGACCGGGGACTGAGGGCGGCGGCAAAAAGGGCGCATCTTTACGATGAATTTTGGTTGTGTTAATGTGTTCTTTATCGGGTGTGGTGCTGCGAATTATAGACTGTGAGTACGTTTCTCTCCTTTGTGGGGGTGCGATGCTGATACGAATTGCGTGAGTAATTTGTATGTGCCCGACCGAACCCTGCGCTTCTGCGTCGCACCCCAGGCATTATTGAGCGCTCTGCATTGTGCAGAGCGCTTTGCATTTAATCGGCGCGGAATATAATTCTGGTTCAGCGGTAATGCAATGTTGGCAATCTGGCTAAGAGTTTTTCAGGTGCGGGGCTAAGCAGGCTTGTGGCTGGCGCTGAAGCAATTTTCTCGTTCCTCGCTGACAAGATCGGTTATTTCGATGACTATGTTAGTGAGCTGACGATTTTCCCGGAGCGGGTGGATATCACGATTGGCTGGCGGGAGCCGCGGAGTATTGTGGTGCTTGCCAGAGACATAGCGTGGGTTCGCAAGGGTGCTTTTGCACAAAAGAACGTGATTACGATTATGCCTGTAAGTGGTTTTGCTTATGAGCTGGTGGCAGATTGGGATGCGACAGTGAAACTAGAGATCGTTGAGGCTTTGAAGTCGATCGTGCCGGCTGCGGTGCGGAGCTCCGACGGTGGTGCGCGAGGGAGTGCCTCGGACCACAGCGGCTAGCTGCGGGCGAGATGTATCAGGGCGGGTCTAGCGCAGGGTTACCCGCCGAATAAATAGTCGGCCGGGTCAACGTGCGTTTCGCGCTGCATAATTTCGAAGTGCAGGTGGGGGCCGGTTGAGTTTCCGGTCGATCCGGAGATTCCCAGCAGGTCACCTTTGGCAACTGTTTGTCCGCAGGTAACGGCGATGCTGTCTAGATGCGCGTAAAGCGTCTGCCATTCGCTAGCGTGGTCCAGCACGATGGTGTTGCCAAAGCCCCATTCCGTCCATTGTGCCAGAGCCACAATGCCGCCCTTGCTGGCGTACACTGGAGTGTTATATGGTGCGGTTACGTCATAGCCACGGTGCCGGCTGCTGTATTTATTGCCGCTTCGTGACATGTAAGTGGTGGGCCAGGCGAAGCCGCGGGTGCCCGGGGCGGCAGTTACGCCCGGTGGGAGGCAGGCTGGCGGCAGCGCAACCTCGGAACGCTCCATAAGCAGTGGAATGGTCATTCCGTTGAGTGCCATGAGCGTGAGTATGTTTGTGTTTGCGCGCTCGGAAAGGCCGGAGAGAGACTCCCCGGGTTGTACCAGGTAAGGTGTTCCAAGTGGAGCCGGAATTTTTAGTTTTTGGCCCGGCCGAAGTGTGCTGTTGTTTCCCAGTTTGTTAAAGCGGCGTAGAACGTATGGCGGTAAGTTAAATTTCGCGGCGATTTGGTTGATTGCGTCCAGAGGCTGCACAATGTAGAGCCCGTTTGTTGCCGCAAGTTTCTCCCGCGCCGTCTGTGGCGTTTCGGATTTGGCAAGCTGGTCTGGCTGGATGGTGACTGCCTGTGCTTCAGTTTCGGCGACGGGGGGGGCAGCCAGCCCGCCAGAGGCAGCTGGTTGAGCAATGGCTGCCGGAGGTTCGGCTGCTGCTGCGGGTGGGCTGGGGGCTGCAATTGGTATTGCGAGCCGCATGCCATTTACTATCATGGGGCGGGTTAGAAAGTTGGCGGCCATTATGGCGTCCGTAGTGGTGCCATAGATATTTGCAAGCGCCATTAGCGTTTCACCGCGGTTAACAGAATGGATGGTGCCCGTAAGGATCGGTATTAGCAGGACCTGCCCGGGATACAGCACCTGGCTCTTTAGCTTGTTTGCACCGTGGATTGCGAGCAGCGAGGTGCTAAAGCGTTCGACGATCTCTGTGAGATTGTCTCCAGGCAAAACCTTGTAAGGGGTAGTTTCGGTGGCGTATACAGGCGCGGGTGGGGTCCCGCCAAGAATGAGGGCAGAAAGAAGTGTGATTTTTAGGGCGCGGGCAGCTTTGCTAATCAGCTCTTGGTGAAACATGGGCTGTACGAGTGCAAGGAGCGTGCCCGCGCAGACTGGTAAACTGGAGGCGGAGAATCAGGCGTTGGTTAGATACATCATTGCTTTTGTGTTGGTAAGTGCGGTTGTGGTCGGTCTAGGCCTATTGCTGCAGCTGGTTTATTAGGGTTGTGGGTGGCGCCGGTTCAGTGTAGGTAGGGCTGCAGCCACGCAAAGGACATGGCGCCGGCATAGGCTGTTAGCGTGGATTTGGCAATGTTGCCAGCCAAAGTGGCAGCGATAAAGCGGGATAAAGGCATTTTGATTATTCCGGCAGTGATGCCCGCAATATCAAAGAATGGATTAGGCACCAAAGCCAGCATAAAGACAATCAGTGTTGCGGTTGATTGCCGGCTGCGCATCAAATTGAACATGCGCGCGTACGCCGGCCGACTTTCAAGTAGACCACTTCCGGAGAAACCGGCAAGGTAGCCGCTAAGTTCCCCCAGGGTTGAGCCAGCGCCGGCACTGCAGCCCACCAAGACCGGGTTTAGCACGCTGCCCAGCGCGTAGGTGTACACAAAGCCTGGCATGGGCAGCAGCACCGAGATGCTGGTGAACGCACCTACAAGAAATGCGCTGGCGTAGCCAACTTGCTGCAGTGCTTGAATACTGTCACGCAGAATATAAATTGCGATTGAGAGACCGCCCACTGCCAGCAGGCCTGCAACGCGCAGCCACAATGCACCCGGCCGTGGTTTGTGAGGGGGCGGCTGTAACTCTGACACTGTTGACTATGCGGGCGGGAGTTGGGCAATCAGGGCGCGCACGGCGTCCAGTTGGTTTTTGGCTGCGTGGCGCAGGGCGCGTTTGGCAAAGTCACGCGCGGCGGGCTCGTCTGCGGTGCTGTGCGCTGCTACTGCCAGTAGCAGCAGAATGTCGGCGCGTTGCAGGCCGTTGGCCGCGTAGCCCAATGCGCGCTGGCCCTGCGTCTGCGCCTCGGGAAAGTTTTTTGACTCCAGCGCAATCTGCGCAGAGTTTTGCGCGGCGTTGAAGAGCTTGCTGTGCAGCGTGGCGCGCAGGTCGGCTGCGACGTCGCTTTCAGAAGCAGAGAAGTATGGGGCGCCTTGATTAAGAAAGTCAAGTGCACGATTGATCAATGGCTCTTCGGCGGTAGTGGAAAGAGTTTTGGCCGCTTGTAGTGTCGCGGCCGCCCGCGCCGGCGCATCGGGCGCAATAGCAATTGCACTGGCGAAGTCGGTGGCGGCTACCGTTAGGTCTGCTGCGGCGGAGAGTGCGGCTGCGTTCAGTAGTTTTGCATGTGCCGTGGTGCGCAGTTGCAGCAGATCTGCCAGCAGGGTTGGTATTCGGCCAGGGGGCGAGATTGCAATTGCAGCAATTAGCGAACTTTCGGCCGCAGAATAGTTTCCAGCTGCAGATGCAGATTCAGCATCAGTTTCGAGCGCGCTAACTGCGGCTTCCGCTGCCGGCGTTGGCGCGGGGGTTGGCACGAGTTCTGTGCCGAGCGTGCTAAGAATCGCATTTAGTGTGCTGGTTGCCGCTGAAATGCGCGCTTGGTACTGGCTTGATGCGGATGCAGGTGTGCTGCGTACTGCTTGTGTCCAATAGTTGACGGCGGTGCGCAGGCCTGTTTCTGAGCCTGTATTTTCTGCAAGCTGCGCGAGCTGCGCAAGCACACGCGCCTGTTGTTTGGCGGTGGTTGCGGCACCAAGCGCTGCAGCCAATAACTGGGCCCCAAGCGCCGGCTGGTTGGCGGCGCTGTACGCGGCGGCAGCCCCGGTGCGTTGATCAATGAAGTTGCCGCAGAGTGCGTCGCGTTTTGCTGTCAGTGCTTGCATGTCAGCTGCCGGGCTAAGTTGCAGCGCGGTTTTTATGTCAGCACAGGCTGCAGCGGCGGCGATAGCATCATTTGTATCAGATGCAAGCCGGGAGAGCATCTGGTAAATTGTTGTGCGTTGCTTGCGATCGGTGGCATGGGCGAGCGCCTTCTGAAGATCCGAGCGGGCTGCATCCCACTCGCCGGCTTGTTGGTGCTTTGTGGCAGATGTTTCGAAAGCTGTACGCAATGTGGTGTGGAGATTTACCTGGAGTGAATTGACAGCAGCATGCTGTGTGGAGTCGGCGTAGGCGCGCGCCTGATCCAAGTTGACTTGTGCAGATTCCAGCCAGCGGGTAGCGGGTTGCTGCATTAGGAAGGTTGCGAGCGTCAGGTAATGCGTGGACCGGATCGGGCCAGTGTCGGCCAATTCCGCCAGATTGGAATGTGCGCGGGACACTAACTCTGGATCTCCGGCTGTGGTTGCGCTTGCGGCTAGCGTGGTCCAGCCGGTTCGTTGGGCGTCGAGCTGTGCTTCGGCGGCAAATGGCGTGGTGGGATTTACGCCAAGCGCAGCCGCAAGGGCGTCACGCTGGGCAGTGATTGATGCAACCAGTGTATTGATCGATGCAAGTTCTGAAACGTCGGCGAACTTTAGAGCGCTTGATGAGGCTTGTATTGCGGCGTCGAGTGATGCGATATCTTTGCGCTGCGATAGTGCGGTAGCCAGAAGCAACTGGAAGCGCACTCGTTCCGAGCGGTAGGGGGAGAGTTCCAGCGCGCGTTGGAAAGCTGCGGCTGCTGCTTCGGGGTCTCCATCCGCAAGATAGCGTTCGGCGGCTGTGTTGCTTAGGGTTACATATTCCGTGCGGATGTTTTCGATTAGTGAAGCGATTTCCTCGCGCTGGTCGGTGGCCGCAGTTGTAAGGGCGGAGTTGGCCCAAGCCCAGGCACGCGCAGTACTTTCTGGTTGGTTGATGCTGAGTGAGATTGCGGCGCGTGT
>CANNEJ010000122.1 GCA_947503585.1 Anaerolineales bacterium
ATGTTGGTGCGATCGCGAATAGCTGCCACGCTGGACAGAAAGCGGTCCGGCCGGCCGGTGCTGGCAGCTGCAATAACGGTCGCATCTGATCGGCGCAGCTTGTCTTTGCCGTCTTTGCGCAGCGCAGCACCTTCAAAGGCCGGCCCCACATGCGATAGATCGCCGCTGATAACAACCAACGTGCGCCGGCTGCGCATGACTGCATGGCACTGTGAGATAAATCCTTCGAAGACATGGTTGGATGAAATGTCAGCGCCACCGCGCACATATTCACCAAGCGATCCCACAAGTACTGGCAGTAACGCCACCGGCTGGCCGCCGCGCATGTGGTGCAGCCAGTTGGCAACCAACTCCAGCGAGTGCTCGCCGCGGTGATGCAGCTCGTGTGCGAACACGCGCGCGGTACCCAGCGTGCCGGCTAGCTCGTCCACAAGCCTAAGCTCGGTGGGTAGCACGCCATACGGCGTGGCGTAACTCTGGCGCGTGAGCGTCAGCTCTGGTTCGCCGAGGCTGTGGTCTGTGCCAAGCAGGATCACCAGCTCGGCTTGCTGCGCTGCAGCTGCGCCTGCCTGCCACAACGCCGCGTATGCGGCATGGCCGCGCCCGTAATCAATGTGCGGGCTGTACAGCGCGCGGTAGTCCGCAGTCCCTGCTGTTGCACCAGCATCCGCCAGATAGCCGTTAAACATTTCGCGCAGCGCCGCCGGCTCTGCGGGGTAACTTTCGCCGGCACTGCTGAGTGCGCGGTGCGGCAGTGCCTGAAAATCAAAGACTGCCTGCGCAAAGGCTCGGGCGGAATTGTCGTTTTCAAGCAGCTTTGCATCATCAAGCGCGGACAGCAGCTGTTGCAGCTGCGCGCTGCCAACCACAAGATTGAAGCGTGATTGCAGTTGCGCTGGCAGTCGCTCCACGGTATTGCTGCCATCGAGCATCCCCAACACGGGCGTCAGCGGGTGTGGCAGCACAACGCTGTGCGCGCACAAATTAAGTGGATCGCGCAGCAGCAAGCCATTGTGCTCGCCGTTATTGATTGGGCGGCCGCCAATCTGGCGCAGTTTCGGGCGGTCAGCCGGTGCGAAGGTCAAACTTCGAGTGCGGCGGCTTCCGCGGCGAATTGCAGCGGCCGCTCAAATTGCGTGCGGAAGAGATTGGCGTACAAGCCGTCTTGCGCCAGCAGCGTTGTGTGCTTGCCCTGCTCTACCAGGCGGCCATGGTCCAGCACCAATATCAAATCGGCCGCAAGAATTGTGGACAAGCGGTGTGCAATCACAATGCTTGTGCGGCCTTTGAAGAGCGGCTTGAGTGCCTGTTGAATGAGTGCCTCAGATTGTGAGTCTAACGACGAAGTGGCTTCATCTAAAATCAGGATTGGCGGATCTTTGAGAATGGCACGCGCAATCGCCACGCGTTGCTTCTCGCCACCAGACAGTCGATACCCGCGCTCGCCGACTACCGTCTCAAGTTGCTCGGGCAGGCTGCGCACGAAGTCGCCCAGCTGGGCCACTTCGCACGCGGCCCACAGCTGATCCATTGTGGCGTCCGGTTTTGCATACAGCAGATTGGAGCGCAGCGAGTCGTGAAACAGATAGGTCTCCTGCGTCACCATGCCAATTGCATTTGCAAGTGTGTCCAGGCGCAAGTCGCGCAGGTCATAGCCGTCGAGCCGGATGCTGCCGGACGTCGGGTCATAAAGGCGCGGTACCAGGTAGGTCAGCGTCGTCTTGCCGGCGCCGCTTGGGCCCACAACCGCAGCCAGCTGGCCGGGCTCAATCGCAAAGGTAATGTCTTGCAGCGCGTGAGCGCGGTCGGCGGTGATGGTGTAATCGGTTGTATCGGGATCCGCGTGGCGCCCATGGCGCTGCTGGGATTTGAGGCGTGCGCCAATCTTTGCCGGGTGGCTGCCATTGGTGGCAGGCTGTTGCCCGTCGGCGGGCGCTGCAGCCAGATAGCGGAATCCAACCGCTGCAAACTCAACGCGGCCGCGCGGGCGCGTTAAATGAATTGCCGCGGGCCGGTCGTCGATTTCCACCGGCAGATCGAGCACTTCAAACACGCGCTCAAAACTAACCATCGAGCTGGCGAGATCCACGCGCGCATTTGCGAGTGATGAGATCGGGCCGTACAGGCCGCCCAAGTAAGAAGCGAAGGCAACAATTGTGCCGATTGTAAAGCTGCCTTCCAGCACAAGGTGGCCGCCGACCCAAAACACCAGCGCCGTGCCCACTGCGCTGATAAGCCCCAGCCCCATAAAGAACCAACGCCCGATGATGGACGAGCGCACACCGATGTCCGCCACCTGCTGGCTGCGGCTGCGGAACTGCGCAAAGTTCTCGGGCTGGCGCCCAAAAATTTTCATCAGTAATATTCCGCTCACATTCAGCGTTTCATTCATGAGCGCATTCATCTTGGCATTAATTTCAAAGCCCTGCTGCGTGAGCTCGCGCAGGCGGCCACCCACGCGGCGCGCCGGCAAAATGAATAAAGGCAGCACCACAATGCTGAGAACGGTAAGGCGCCACTCCAGCGTAATCATGATGCCCAGCGTGAGCAGCGCTTGAATCACGTTGGTGATTGTGCCCACCAGTGTGCCGGTGACTGCCCGTTGTGCGCCAACCACATCGTTGTTGAGGCGCGCCATGATCTCGCCGGTTTTGGTGTGCGTAAAGAAGCGCAATGACATGCGCTGCATGTGGCTGTACAAAGCCTGGCGCAACTCACAGATCAGGTCCTCGCCCATGCGCGCACTGATGTTGCGCTGCCAAACCCCCAACAATCCATTGATAAGTGGAACTGCCACCAGCGCTAGAGCCACCAGATTCAGCTGGGAATAGTTGCGGGTGGGCAGGGTGGTATCCAGCAGCTGCCGCATGAGCAGCGGCGGTGCCAGCCCCACTAAGGTGGAGGCGCCGATTAAGCCCAGTACCAGAGCGGTTTGCCAGCGGTATGGCCGTGCATATTCCCAAACGCGCAGCAACAAAGCGCGATCCAGCTGCGGAGAGCTCTTTTCATCTGAGCCCATGAAGGCCCACCAGTTGCCATGCCCTGCGTTAAACATTCGATTTGATGTGCTTGATTATAATCCGCGAGTTGCAGATTGAATTCTTGGGAGGAGCTTAGCATGGACATAGCCACTGTGGACAAACTGCTGACAACCACGCGCTCGGTGCGCAAGCGGCTGGACCTGACCCGTGCGGTAGACCCGCAGCTGGTTGCGGACTGTCTGGAGATTGCGGTGCAGGCGCCGACCGGCTCAAACTCGCAGGGCTATCACTTTGTGGTGGTGACTGATGCGGCCAAACGCGCTGCGCTGGCGGAACTGTACCGGGCTGCGTGGACGGACTACCGCGCAGCAACCGCCGGCCAGCCGCCGGTGTGGAACGTGCGCGATCCGCGCATGGCGCGCGCCCGGCTGGTGCGGGATTCGGCGAGCTACCTTGCCGAGCACTTGCAATCTGTGCCGATGCTAATTGTGGCGTGCGTGGATTGCCGCGTGGAGCATGCACCCGCCATGGTGCAGGCATCGCTGTACGGCTCGATTCTGCCGGCGGTCTGGTCGTTGATGCTGGCACTGCGGGCGCGGGGTGTGGGCAGTGCTTGGACAACGCTGCACCTGATGCACGAAGAGCAGGCCGCAAAACTTTTGAACATCCCGGCAGGCGTCACGCAGGCTGCGCTGCTCCCGGTGGCATACTTTCTTGGCGATGATTTTGCGCCTGCCAAACGGCTGGCGGCGCGTGAGCGCACTTACTGGGATGCTTGGGGCGAGCTTAGCGCTGTAAATTGATGGCTTGAGGCAGGGTGGCAGTTAATGCTAAATCGGCGCCAAATGGCATTGTGCAGGCACGTGGGCGATAACCGGCAGGCTGGTAAAATCCCAAATAAGATAACACTCGGCGGTGCGTGCGCCGGGTTCTTTCCCTGGCTTCACCGATCAAATGCCCGAACCTACCGATATTTCTGTTACCGAGCTGCGTAACCTGCTGAGCAAGACGCCGCTGCCGTTTGTGCTGGACATCCGCGAGTTGGAAGAGCTGACCGGTGGCATGGTTGCGGGTGCGGTGCACATCCCGATGAACGACATTCCGGGGCGGCTGGCAGAGCTGCCGGCTGCGGGGCCGATTGTTGTTTACTGCGAGCACGGCATGCGCAGCCAGATGGTGGCGGAATGGATGGCGGGCCAAAGCTTCAAAGATGTGCGCAGTCTCACGGGCGGTTTTTCGCAGTGGGGCCCGGGTATGCGCGCCTAATCAAGCGGTAAGGATCTATAACCATGGACTTCACTCTTTCGGAGGAGCATCGCCAGGTTCAAAAGATGGTGCGCGACTTTGCCGTGCGCGAAGTTGCGCCGGTCATAAAAGAGTTCGATCGCAAGCAGCAGATGCCGCCGTTCATCCTGCCCCGGCTGGCAGAGCTGGGCTTGTTGGGACTTTGCATCCCAGTGAAGTACGGCGGGCAGGGCATGGATTATTTGGCGCTTGGCATTGCATGTGAGGAGCTTGACGCGGTGGATACGGCGCTGCGCACGGCGCTCTCCGTGCATGTGGGCCTCAATTCGCTTGCGCTGCTGCAGTGGGGCACTGAGGCGCAGAAGCAGCAGTTTCTGGTGCCGCAGGCGCGCGGCGAGAAGTACGCAATGTATGGACTTACCGAGCCGGCAGCCGGCTCAGACGTTGCCGGAATGCTCAGCACCGCAAAGCGCGATGGCTCGGACTACATTCTCAACGGAGAAAAAATGTGGATCTCGCTTGCGACCAAGGCGCACCATATTCTTTGGTTTGCAAAGACAGAGAGCAAGAGCGATGATCCGCATGATGCGATTACTGCGTTTATGGTGGAAACGGACCGGCCGGGCGTTACAGTCGGTGATATTCACGGCAAGCTGGGCGTGCGAGCGGGCAGCACTGGCTGGGTAAATTGCTCCGGGGTGCGCGTGCCGGAAGGCAACCGCATCGGACTGGAAGGCGAGGGCTTCCGGATTGCGATGAGCTGCCTTGATAGCGGGCGCTACACGGTCGGTGCCGGCTGCGTCGGCGTCATTCGCGCTTCGTTGGAGGCCAGCGTGAAGTATGCCCGCGAGCGCAAGACATTCGGGCGCGAGATCGGGCGTCACCAGCTGGTGCAGCAAAAGATTGCGGGGATGGCCCGTGACTATCAGATTGGCGAGCTGCTGTATCACAAAGTGGCATGGATGAAGAACCGCGGGCAGCGCAATACGCGCGAGACTTCAACGCTGAAATGGTTTGCGACGGAGGCGGCGTTTGAGGCGGCCAACAATGCCATTCAGGTGCATGGCTCGTATGGATACTCGGATGAGTACGATGTTGAGCGTTACATGCGCAATGCACGCGTGACCACAATCTATGAGGGTACCTCCGAGATTCAGCAGCTGATGCAGGCCGGCATTGCGCTCGGCTACCGCACGGATGGCGCGCTGCGCTGCGAGCTACCGGCGTTTGATGCGGCAGCCTGGCAGGCGGAGAGATAAATCTGCGCGCGTAAATTCTGGTTGTTTGAGTCTGGTTAGTTAATAAATAATTGAGCGCCCGCAGGGCGCTCTTTGTTTTGTAGATTTCAATTTTGCGGGCTGGGCTGGGGTGAATGCGAATACTGCCCAAGCCGTTGGCGTCGGGAACTTGCTTACGGAT
>CANNEJ010000123.1 GCA_947503585.1 Anaerolineales bacterium
CATCTTGCGTACGCCCCTAAGCGCGCAGCTGTCTGGGGCGCTGCGTTGAGCGCATCCAGCGCCAACTGCGGGCATCCGGTTGCGGGCAAGGCTGCTGCGCTCCGAGCCGTATAATTTGCACAGCGCAGCCTGCGCGTAGCAGGCGCAGGTCATCCGCGCTGATTCTGTAAAAACTCAATGCAAAAAACAGACCGCTTCTTGCTGGGCTTTGTGCTGGGCGCGCTGCTCTTGGTGGCGCTTGTGCTGGTGTTGGCCGTGCGCCGTCCGCCGCCGGAGTACCAACCCGAGGACAAGCCGGAAAACGTTGCGCTTAACTACCTGCTGGCGCTGCAGCGTGCCGACTACCCGCGCGCTTATGCCGCGCTCTCGCCGGCACTGCGCCACTACCCTGCATCGGCGGCAGAGTTTGCGCACCTGATAACTATTAACCGCTGGATGTGGCCGGGCGGTGCGGGCGGCTCATCCATGCTGCGCGTCACGGACACACGGCGCGTGGATGCATCCGCGTTTGTGACCGTGCGTGAGACGCTGCTGCTGTCGCAGGGTTTATTTGGCAGCCAGCAGCAGACGAATGACTTTCAAATGGAGCTGCGCCTGGCCGAAGGAAAGTGGCAGCTTATTCACGCTGACAGCTACTGGCTCTTTTGCTTGGAAGATCCGGCTGGCTGTGAAAGTACAGTTGGGTCTGATTATTCTGACTAATCCGCAGCTCGTAGTGGGCATGCACCTGTCACTGCCAGCATTCGCCGCCCGTGATTAGACGCTGGTATCTGTACGCGGTCAGCGGAATTACGCTGCAGGCTGTTACTTGGGCGGTGATCGGGCTGCTGCGCGGACTGCTGGCCGGTGCGGGCGGCGCGCTGCCCCAGTCCACGTCTCTGCAGCTTTCCGTCGTGCTGATCGGCCTGCCCATTTTTGGGTTGCACTGGCGTTGGGCACAGCGTGAAGCGCGCGAGCCGGAGTTGGCGCTGCGCAACGAGGCGCGCCCGGTTTATGTGCATGCGATGCTGCTGGCTTTCGTCTTTCCGTTGCTGTTTAGTGCATTTTGGCTGATTGAGGCCGGGCTGCAGCAGCTAGCAAACACAACCACCGGCAGCCTCTTTCCGGAGGCAACCGCGGGTGAAAGTGTTGTGGCGCTGCTGGTGCTGGCAAGCATGCTGTGGTACTTCAATGCCCAACGCTTGCATTTGGCAGCCCGCTTTGCTGACGATGTGTTCTATAGCGGTGTGCAGCGCCTCGCTGCTCTGCTGCTCGCTTTCTGCTCACTTTCTGTTGTGCTCAGCAATGCAGCCAGCCTGCTGGGCTGGCTGCTGTTTGAGCTTAGCCCGCAACCCGCGGGCCTCGTGTTTGCTGCGCTGCCGCGTGCGGAAGTAGCGGCGCTGCTCACAGGCACGGGGGCCTGGCTGCTGGCGTGGCGTTTTGCACAGCGCCTGTTTGCCGGCGGGGCGGTTGCAGAGCGTCAGTCGGTGGTGCGCAAGCTGTACCTGTATGTGCTGCTGTTTGCGGGCATGTTCACAACCGTCACAAATCTGGCGCTGGTGTTGGGCGGCGCATTGCGTGCGCTGCTGGGCTTGCCCGCGGTAGGAGACTGGCAGCCGCTGGCAGCAGGCGTGATTGTGTTTGGGTTTATCTGGGCCTACCATGCGGCCGTGCTGCGCGCGGATGATGCGCAGGCGCAACTGCTTGGCGGGCAGCTTGTGGTGCGGCGCTTGTACCTGTATCTGGCTGCAGCGCTTGGGCTGGGTGCAGTGCTGGTGGGTTTGGGCGGACTGCTCACCGTGCTCATTCGCTGGCCGTACGAAAGCGACCAGCGCGAGCCACTGGCGTTGGTTAGTGCAACACTGCTGGCCGGCCTGCCGGTGTGGGCACTCGCCTGGCGTGCGGTGCAGTCCGCTGCGCACGCCAGCGCGGAGGAGCGCCATAGCAGCCTCCGCCGCGGTTACCTTTATTTCTTTCTACTGCTCGCAGTGCTGGGTGTGCTCACCAGCACTGTGTTTGTGGTTGCACGCCTCATTAACCTGATGCTGTCCGTGAATGTGCAGGAAGTGCTGCCCGGCACTGCCCAGGCTGTGGGCTATGGCTTGCTGAGTGCCGCCTTGTGGCTGGTGCAGCAGCGCCTGCTGGCAGCTGATCGCGCGGTGGAAGACGCGTTGGCGCAAACTGCACTGGCGGGACAGCGCGCCATATTGCTGCTGCCGGCGGGGGATGCGTTTACGCATGCGCTGCAAAGTGCGCTGCAGGCGGCGCACCCCGGCCTGCAAGTGCTGGTGCAATCCGCGGCGCCTGATGCTGCGCTGCCGGACAGCGGCCTGCTGCTGCTGCCGGCCACACTGGCCGCGCGCATTCCTGCCGGGGCCCGTGCGCTGCTGCTGCCGCTGCCTGTGCCCGGTGCGGACTGGGTGGCGCTGGAGCCCGCGCGCGAGCAGGAACTGCTGCGCCACGCCGTTTCAGCGGTCACACAGGTTCTGGCGGGCGAGGCTGTGCGCCCGTTTCGCGGCTGGACTGTGGGCACTGTCCTTGCGGTTGCTGGCGGTGGCCTGCTGCTGCTGGCACTGCTTGCGATCCCGCTCGTGCTGGGCATCACCATGCTGCTGGATTAATCAATGATCGCAAGTCGTCCCGTCGATGTTGCGGTGGTTCCGGTTTCTTTTCGTGATCTTGTGCCTGAGATCACTACTTCAGCATATCTGACGCACGGGCTGTACTACTACCCCGCCAAATTTATTCCGCATGCGGTGCGCTACTGCCTGCAGCAATTTACGCAGCCGGGTGATACGGTTGTCGATCCATTTGCGGGCAGCGGCACGGTGGGGCTGGAGGCCTGCTTGTGCGGCCGGCGCGCCTTCTTGCTGGACCTCAACTATCTGCTCGACCACATCATTCCACTTAAGATTTATCAGGGGCGGCTGGCGCTTTCCCCGGCTGTGTTGGAAGAGCGCATGCATGCCATCTTCTCCGGTGCCACGGAGTTCCATCCGCACTGGGCCACAATCGGCGACTGGTATGCGCCCGAAATTCTGGCTGGCTTGCAGCGCTTGTGGGGCGCGCAAAAGCAGCTGCCGCATGACACCTACGCACTGATTCTGGAAGCGGCTCTGCTCAAGGTGAGCAAGCACTTTTCCTACGCCGAGCACCGCCTGCCCAAACTATTCCGCTCGAAGAGCAAGCGCTTGTATATCGATGGCCTGCTGCAAGGCGACTGGCAATCGCGCCTGCACCGCCAGCTGCGCTTGCTGGCGCAGAATATCCTTGGCGACATAAACGCGCTGGTGGAGATGCTGAATGGCAGTGTGCCCGCGCTCGTGCATCAGGGCGGCGTCGACTCCGGCAGTTATGACTTCCGGCCCGGCATGGAGTTTCAGGCACTGATCAGCTCGCCGCCGTACCTGCAGGCGCAGGAGTACGTGCGCACATTCAAGCTGGATCTGTACTGGCTGGGCTACAAGCAGCGCGATATTCAGCGCATCACTGCGCTTGAGATTCCGTACCGCAAAGCGACGCGCATTGTGGAGACGCACACACTCAATGCAGTGCGCGCGCGCCTTGGCAACGCCAAACTTTCGGCCATGTTGGATTCCTACTTCTGCCACACGCTAAACGTGTTTGACAATGCGATGGCGCAGCTGGTGCGCGGCGCACGCGCCTGCATCTTCATTGGCACCCCGCGCGTAGACGGGCTGGAGGTGGAGATCTGGCGCGTGTTTATGGAGTACTTTTCCGATCGCGGCTTTGAGTGCGAGACGGTGCTTGAGGACCGCATCAAGGCGCGCCAGTTGTTTAGCGCGCGCAAAAATAAGAATCCGGACGGCATGAAGAGCGAGTTTATGCTCATATTGAGGAAGCAGTGAAAGAAACAGTGAACGAAACAGTTGGTTTTATTGGGATGGGAATCATGGGGCGCAGCATGGCGCTAAACCTGCGGCGTGCCGGCTTTGCGCTGGTGGTGTGGAACCGCAGTGCCGGGCGTACGGCAGACGTGGAAGCGGCCGGCGCTACCGTGGCCGGCAGCCCCGCGCAGGTTGCAGCGCAATGCGATGTGATCATCACTTGCGTGAGCGACACGGCGGATGTGGAGGCGGTGCTGTTGGGAGCGGAAGGCGCTGTGCATGGCCTGCGCCGGGGCGCGCTGGTGGTGGACATGAGCACCATCAGCCCACAGGCCACGCGCGCCATAGGTGCGCAGCTGGCAGCACATGGCGCCAGCCTGCTGGATGCGCCTGTGAGCGGCGGCTCCGAAGGCGCAGCCAAGGGCACACTGAGCATTATGGTGGGCGGCGCGGCCGCGGATGTGGAGCGCGCCCGCCCGATGTTTGCAGCGATGGGCAAGACCATCACGCATGTGGGTGCCTTGGGGTGCGGCCAAATGGTGAAGCTGGTGAACCAGATATTGGTGGTGGGCAATGCGCTGGCGATGAGCGAGGCGCTGCTGTTTGCTGCGGCCGGCGGGCTGGATCTGGATCAGACGCTGGCAGCCGTTTCCGGCGGGGCAGCGGGCAGCTGGATGCTCTCCAACCGCGGCCCCCAAATTTTAAAGCGCGACTGGCGCCCGGGCTTCTCCATCGACTTGCAGCAAAAAGATGTGCGCCTTGTGCTGCAGGCCGCGGATGAGCTGGGCGTGCCGCTGCCGGCGACACACATGGTGGCGCAGTTTTACCGCGTGCTGCAGATGCAGGGGCTGGGGCATGAAGGCAACCATGCGCTGATCAAGGCGCTCGAGCGCCTCAGCGGCATTACGGTGGGCAGCGCGTAGCGCCGAAGCAGGCAGCATGCACGTCATCCGCGTCCTGCCGGACCAAGAGCTGCAGTGGGGCGAAGGCCCCGACCCGCGGACCTGATGCAGCGCGCCGGCCACTATCCGCCGCCAGCCGGTGCATCAGAAGTATTGGGGCTGGAGATGGCCGGCCGCATTGTTGGCGTGGGTGCCGGGGTTACTGATTGGCGCGCCGGCCAGGATGTTTGCGCGCTGCTGCCCGGTGGCGGCTACGCCGGGCTGGCTGTGGTGCCCGCGGATATGCTGCTGCACATGCCGCCCGGCTGGAGTTATGCGCAGGCAGCAGCGCTGCCCGAGGCTGCGTTGACAGCATTTGTAAACCTGTATGTGGAGGCTGCGCTGCAGCCGGCTGAGACGGTGCTGGTGCATGCCGGTGCCAGCGGAGTCGGCACGGCTGCCATCCAGCTTTGCAAGGCCAGTGGCAATCCGGTGTACGCCACCGTGGGCAGCGCGCAAAAAGCAGCGCACTGCCTTGCCATGGGTGCGCTGCAGGCGCTGGACCACCATGTGGCCGATTTTGCGGCTGAACTTTTGCGCGCAGCGGGCGCGGTAGATGTGATTTTGGACCCGGTGGGCGCTGGCTACTTTGAGCGCAACCTGCAATTGCTGCGCGTGCGCGGCCGTTTGGTATTGATTTCCACGCTGAGCGGAGCGCAGGCGGCGCTGGACTTGCGGGTACTGATGGGCAAGCGCCTGCGCGTGATCGGGTCCGTACTGCGCAGCCGTACGCTCGCCGAGAAGGTTGCGATCACGCGGGCCTTTGTGGAGCGCTTCTGGCCGGCGGTGCTGGATGGCCGGCTGCAGCCCGTGATTGACTCAGAGTTTTCCATCACGGCTGCTGCTGCGGCGCACGCCCGCATGGCAGCC